>JBFHSP010000016.1:0-29307 GCA_041591085.1 Kangiellaceae bacterium
AATCGTCGCTCTTTGGCGTCCATGCCACCGCGACATACATTACATCCTGTAAATAAAAAGCCCTAATGGCCAATGAGGGCTCATTAGGGCTTAAATATTTGGTGGAGTCGGCGGGAATTGAACCCGCGTCCGCAAATCCTCTGCTTAAGGTTCTACATGTGTAGTCTCGCCTTTAATTTAACCCGTTAGTTTCCGACGGACAGGAGCTAATGGGTGAGCTTGTTTAGTTTTAACGGTTGGGCTACAAGCAAGCTTACCCGCGAGTCTCTGTATATGTCTGTCCAGTTCCTACCAGTGACGCTCAGAGTGGACAGTCAGCCTTAAGCGGCTAAAGCGTAGTTATCGTCGTTTGCGACTATTTTTTACAGCTAGTGGGTACGAGGTTCGCTGTCACCTCGACATGCCCCCTAAGTTTTGTAATCCACGTCGAAGCCAGATCGACCCCAAAACTTAAAGTCTTACCTAAGTAAGTTTGGGTATTATCGCAAATCTCAAGGCGTTCTTCATTAAAATATCGATTTTTGTTTTAACTATTATGTTTCTCGGTATTATTTGGGGTACAGTTCACATATTGAGATTCGGCAACGTTTTGATTTTTCGACTAATATACGTAAACTAAACACAATAATTACAATAAGTTATCTATATTAAGGCTGTATGTGACCCAATCAAGCGATGATAACCCATGGCAGTTTGAGTTTCGTTCTGATCCCGGTAAAGTCCGAGAGTTGAATGAAGACTCCTATTTTTGCGATCCATCTTTAGGATTATGGATTGTAGCTGACGGTATGGGCGGTCATTCAAGCGGTGAAGTGGCCAGTGCGTTAGCGGTAGAAACGGTTAAGGCATGTGTGGTTGCTGGAGAGTCTTTAGTCAATGCGGTTGAAAAAGCCCATGAGGCCATTTTAGAAGCAGCAGCTCAAGATATTGGTAACGACGGCATGGGCACTACTATTGTTGTCGTGAAAAGCGATGGCATTCAGTATGAAGTGGCATGGGTAGGAGATAGCCGAGTTTATTTGTTTAATCCTTTTTTAGAAAAATTGGAGCAATTAACTCAAGATCATTCTCTAGTTGAGCGACTGCTTTCTGCGGGGCTCATTTCTCATGATGAAGCTAAAGTTCATCCGCAGCGACATTTAATTACTCAATGCCTAGGATCGAAAGAATTAAAAAGTTTAAAAGTAGATAGACTCAGTCAAATTTGGGAGTCTGGTACTACGCTTCTTATGTG
This sequence comes from Kangiellaceae bacterium, assembly GCA_041591085.1. GTDB lineage: Bacteria > Pseudomonadota > Gammaproteobacteria > Enterobacterales > Kangiellaceae > Pleionea. The sequence goes on from JBFHSP010000016.1 coordinate 1,235, forward strand.
CAGCGATGGCTTAACCGAAGAATTAAGTGACGCTGAAATGTTGGAGCTTTGTATGGCCCAATCAGAGTTAGATGTCACTGCAAATAGAATGTTACGAATGGCTTTAAATAAAGGTGGGCAAGATAATATTACTTTCGTTTTGCTGAAGTCGCCGGTTAAAGCTCCAAAAGGGGTTGGCGCAATGATTTATAAAATAAAAAATAATTGGCGGAAGTTAACGTCGCGTTAATTTAATTATGACTAGAAATTTCGACTTTATCAGTCGAACATTGTAAAAGTTGTCGGGGTTATTATGAACGATAAAAATAAAAACAAGCAGAAAGTTGGACCTCAAGGAACTCAGGTATTCGATTTATCTGAGGTTGAATCTTTATTAGCTAAAGAAATGCAACAGCACGCAGAAAAGGGACTCGGAACACCTACATTAGTTGGATTAACTAAACCTTATTCAGGCAAGCATATTCCTTTGGAAGGAACGCGCTTTCAGGTTGGTCGAACAGCTAGTAGCGATATTCGAATTGATGAACCAAGCGTTAGTTCTACTCACGCAAAAATTTTGTTCATTGATAATGTTTGGAAAGTATCTAATTTATTGTCATCCAATGGTACTTACGTCAATGGCGATAAAGTCGCCGAAAGTGAAATTTTTCCTGGTGATCGCGTTAGATTTGGTGGCGTGGAATTTGTTTTCACTATGATCGAACATAGTGGCGATAAGAACAAGAATGACTCTTCGATGGGCTTAGTTACCAAAGTTCTCGTTTATGGAATAATAACTTTAGGGATTTTAGCTGCAGGCGCTTACTTTTTGCTCTAAATGACAACTAGTTAGCTATGACCAAGCCATTTAAAACTTCGCTCGAAAAACCAGAGCCCGATATCATTCTCGATTTTGAAGAATCCGAGCTTGAACTCACAGATGAGTTTAAAGCTCAAATTCCAGAATTAGAATCAGACGCACTTCAACTAGAAGATGTGCCTAGCGAAGCAAGCCTTAAAAACAGAAGAAAGCCAAAACCTAAAAGTATCGGTCGATACAAAATTATTAGTGAGTTAGGCCGCGGAGCAATGGCTTATGTTTATAAAGCTTATGACCCAGAAATTGATCGTTTTTTGGCGGTTAAAGTTTTAAGAGAAGAACTCGCCCAAGATCAAGACTATAGAAAAGGGTTTATTCACGAAGCCAAATTAGCAGGGCAATTGGCGCACCCAGGAATTGTCACTATTTACGATGTAGGTGTGGCTGATGATAAACCTTACATTGCGATGGAGTTGCTTGATGGCTTGCCTCTTGATGAGTTATTAAAGAAGCATCAAAAGCTGCCGCTTAAAATGGTGTTATCTATATTGGTGCAGCTCACGCGAGCTTTACATTACGCACACAGTGCTGGTGTTGTGCATCGGGATATTAAGCCCGGGAATATTATTTGTTTAGCCGATAATAAAAACGTCAAAATCACCGACTTTGGGATTGCGCAACTAAATGACTCGCTTGCTTCAACGGGAAAGAGCCAAGAGAAAGTTTTAGGAACACCAGAGTATATGGCACCTGAACAAATACTGGGAAAAAAATTAGACGCTCGATCTGATTTATATTCTCTCGGTACCTTAATTCAAACCATGCTTACCGGATCTCCTCCTTTTAAGGCAGATGATTTTGGTGATTTATTTAAACAAATAATTCAAAACAAACCGCCTGAAATTTCTGAGTTGGGAATAAAGGTGCCAGACGAACTGCAAGACCTTATTCGAAAACTATTACAAAAATCGCCTGAAAAACGTTATCAAAATGCCTATGAGCTTATGCAAGATATTCGTGAACTCTCTAATGTAATGGGGGCACAGGCAAAGGAGAAATCGAGAACTGGGTTTGTTTCATTAAAACTGCGTTGGACTTTAACCATGGCTGCTATTGTGGCTATTACCATGATGATTGGCTTGGTTATTGTTTATTACCAGCAATATGTTTCATTAAGAACTATGGCCATGGATTATGGCTATTCGACCGCTAAGTTGATCGCTTTTGAAGTAGCTGAGCCTTTATTACTAGAAGATAATATTGCTCTTGAAACGATTATTCTAGACTTAAAAAAGAATCAAGATATTGAATACATTAGTATTCGCAACTTAAACAACCAAGTATTGGCTAGTACCAATTTGGCAGAAGTTGGATTGCCATTTTCCGCTAAAACCTTTTATGAGTTCAAAAATAGGGTAAAAGAAGAAAACGACATAATCATTGACCATCGTGATGTAAATTCAGAGCATCAAGTATTCGATGTTGATACATCGATTCAATTTAATAATACAAAAATTGGCAATATTCAGTTATCAATATCGGTCGATCAATTAATGCAATCGGTGAAAACGACTTTAGCAATTATGGTTGTATTAATGTTCATTACTCTATTTGCTGTTTTCTCTATGACATTGGCGTTTGCGAGACAAATATCACATCAATCTACAAAGATTACATTAGCGCTTGAACGAGTTAGAAGAGGGCAGTTTAATCGCAGACTATCGGTTGAAAAAAATGATGAATTTGGACGAATAGCAACGGCTTTTAATTTAATGTCGGAATCACTGGAACATAAATTAGAAAAAAAGGCGAAAGTGCTTAAAGGGAATGCGAGTCAGTTAAAAGCGCGAAAGCCGGGAACACAACAAATAAAAAATAAAGTTGATGATGAAACGGTGGTTCTGAAAAAAGATTAGATATAAATTGTAGTTATGTCTATTCAATTCTCTTACGGAGATTAAATCATGAGTGAGAATCTAAGTCAGAGTAGCCAGCACTGGATAAATCATGTAAAACAGCAGTCTCTATCAATCATTTCTTTAATAGTTGCAATAACTGCCCTAAGCTATAATACATGGCGTAATGAGGCAACTGAATCAAATCGAAACATTCGAGAGTCAGGGTTCGAACTTTTAAAAGCGAGCGCTGAGCTTCAGTTGTTAATTGATTCAAGCTATTACGTTAATGCAAGAAGGTCAGAAGTAGAAACACAAACACTTCCAATTAGAGGATGGACCCAAGTTAATTTTATAGTTACATTGAGCCAAGTTATGCCGAGTAATGTACAGAGGGCTTCTCTGCATTTAAAATCAAATTGGGAAAAATATTGGGATAAAATTCATTTAGAGAAAGTTGCTAATGAATCCATTTCTGCCAGCAACAAAAAACTAGAAACTGAAATTGTTAAGGTGCTTTTCGCACTTAATTGAGTCACAAACAACTTAAATATGAAGCGTATTAACTGTAGTCATTGCCTATTTTCAGCGTCTACTTGTGTTTGTAGTTCAATCGTCAAAATTTATAATGAGACACCCGTTTATATTATTCAGCATCCTTCTGAAGCAAAAGTGGCTAAAGGTACTGCCCAGCTACTTAATTTGAGTTTGGTAAGAGTTCAAGTTTATTTAGGTGAATCGCCTGACAACTTTTCTGATCTAAAAAGAACCCTCAAATATTTAAAAAATCCAGTGCTGATTTATCCAAAACAAACTGCTAGCGATAAAATATGGCAAACCGATCATAAAGAGAAAAGTGTTAAGGAAAATCCTGTCGATGGATTGATTGCAATTGATGGTACTTGGCGAAAGAGCAAAAAAATCTACGAACTTAATCAATGGCTACATCATATTCCTAAAATGGAATTACAAGAAAAAGGAAAGTATCTTATTCGAGCCTCATCTTTGGACCACAGTTTATCAACGCTTGAAGCTGTGGCTTATGGATTGAAAGCTACAGAAAGATTAAATATTGAGCCTCTGCTCGATTTGCAGCAAGCCATGATTGAAAATCAAATGATGTATATGCCAGAAAATGTTAAAAAACGATATCTATAAGGGCTGTAGCAACTATCAAAATAATAGTTTCAATTCATTATATGCGTTTTTGATTTTTGAAAAGGTTAATCCATCACCGCCTTTGTCTGGGTGATGAATTTTCGAAAGTTTAAGAAATTGCTTTTTTACAACCGTTAATGTAAGTGGTTTAACGCCGGTTAATTCTAATCTTGCAATGGCATCAGCTTTGTTTTGCAATGCTAAATATCTTTCCCAAAATACTTTTTGCATTTCAGCAACTTCAGATGAAGAAAGATTTAGATTCTTCTTATTTAAATAAAAACCTGCAAGTGCATCATGAACGTCAAGTTCCGAGCTGCTTTTTTGATTTGAAACTATCCTAATTTCTAGTGCTGAAATAATAAGACGACTGTTTTCTTTAGTCAGCTTATTATTTAATAAATATAGATGATGAAATAACCAAAAGTGTTTTTGATAAAGCTCTTCTGGATTAGGAAGATTAGCAAAAAAAGATGGCCATTCTGTTTCAATAAACTTAATTAACTCATATTCGCTGGCTTTCTTAGCAGAGTTAAGCCAAAGATTGACGACGTTTTCAAATTCTGAGAGCAAAAGGCGTTCTTTTAAGATTTACTATTGTCTGGAGTGGAAAGTCTGACTATTTTTTCTGAATCTTTGATCGAACGAAATATTCCTCGAACCGCTGGAACGGCTGTTACTTCTATTTCCAAACCATAAAACTCCAGTTTAGGATCTTGAATCAGGCTTTGCATTTTGGTGGATTTAAATAAGCTGATTAACATAAATTTTACCAGCTTTTTGTTTTGAACTTCTTGTAAAATAGCGTCTTGATCTTGTTGTGAAATAGTCTTTACCTGTTTAAATCTGGGTAGAAACTTAGGAACTAAACCAACTTCAATTTGCAGTTCTTCAATTTCAAAACCGGCTTTTTCGAAAATAGGAAAAGCGGCCGTCACTTCAGCAATGATTGCTTTTAGCTTATCAACTCCTACTTCAGAAATGAGCTTTGGCTCTTGCTCGTTGGAGCTACTACTATTAGAGCTGGTTATTTTATTGAATAAATTTTTGAAAAACACAGGCACTACTCTTGTTACAGAATATATAAAAGAGATAGCAGTATTCAGTAAATTAGGGACTTTGACAAGTATCTAAAGCCAATGACTTCTTTTGGTAGTTAAATCACTTTAATTCCGATTAATTGAATTTCTTGCTGTTCTAAATCATCGGGGTCTGCTTTTGGTGAGCTAAACTCTTCTTTGTCGAAGGCTTTGTCTCCTAAGTCATTCAGGTGCTCAGATACGCGGCTAAAATCATTAAAGTTAAATAATTGAGTATCGACCAAATGAGAAGGTGCTACATTACTCATCGCATTGAAAATAGATTCGATTCGACCTGGAAACTTTTTATCCCAGTCTTTAAGCATTTCTTTAATGGCTTTGCGTTGCAAGTTTTCTTGGCTACCACATAAGTTACAAGGGATGATGGGAAACTCCCTTAGTTGAGCGTATTTGGCGATGTCTTTTTCGCGGCAATAAGCCATTGGACGAATAACAATATGCTCGCCGTTGTCACTTAATAGCTTAGGTGGCATTCCTTTCATTTTGCCGCCGAAGAACATGTTTAAAAACAAGGTTTCAACAATATCTTCACGGTGGTGGCCCAAGGCGATTTTGGTGATGCCGTTGTTCTTCGCCCAACTGTATATAATGCCTCGACGAAGCCGAGAGCATAACGAACAGGTCGTTTTGCCTTCCGGTATTTTGTCTTTAACGATGGAGTAGGTATCTTCTTCAATGATGTAAAATGGCACCGCTATTGAAGTTAAATAGTTTGGAAGTACTTCCTCTGGGAAACCAGGTTGTTTTTGATCTAGATTTACCGCTACAAGCTCAAAGTTTATCGGAGCATGCTTTTGTAAATTAAGCAAAATATCGAGCATGGCATAGGAGTCTTTCCCTCCCGATAAGCACACCATAATCTTGTCGCCATCTTCGATCATATTGAAGTCTGCAATGGCTTGACCAACATGTCGGCGTAACTTCTTTTGGAGCTTGTTAAGTTGAAGCTTGTCTTTTTTAACCTGAGTTGCAGAATTCATGTGTATAAACTTTTACATATTAATTGAACAATCTTAATCAAATGCTGATTATACTGGTACTCACTAGGTGAAATCGGCCACTTTTAAGGCTGTTTATCCCGATCAGCAAAGCGGCGGCGATTATACACTGAATCGTGAAAATGTTTGAATTTTGTTCGAATATTCTGCGTTGTTTTTCAAGTTTAGGGAGTTTAAGTGAATCAATTTAGGAAGGTCGGCCTTATTTTAGTGGCCATTTTACTGATCCAAAGTTGCGGCGTTAAATTTTGGTATAACCGACTGGACTGGCTAGTCCCGTGGTATCTAGATGATTATATTGAGCTTTCGGATATTCAAGAAGAGCAGTTAGAACTGCTTATAAATCAAAAGCTTATTTGGCACCGTTCATCGCAGCTGCCGCAATATGTTGTATGGATTGAATCCCTTCAAAGTGATATTAAAAGTGCTGATATCGAGCAACATTATGATACTCATCAAGTTAAACTGCGGTCGTTTTATGAAGAATTACTTGGAGAGTTTGCTCCTGATTTGGCAAAAGCAGCAGCGCAACTAAGCGATGAACAAAGAAAACAGCTAATAGAAAATTTAGAAAAGGAAGATAAGGAGTGGGCTGAAGAGCTCAAAGAACTGACAGCAGAAGAAAGCTTGGAACGCAGAACAGAGAATATTAAAGACAGTGTTAGCGACTGGGTAGGAAGGCTTTCTGACTACCAAATCGGCCTGATAAATCAGTGGGCTAGTGAGCAACAGTCTACTTCTGTTCTTCGCATGGCCTATCGAGCAAAATGGCGAGAAGCCTTTAATAATTTGTTAGTGTTGCCTACCGATGATGAAGCATCGTTCAATAAAAAAACAGAAGAACTGACCTCATTATTTTTGCAGTCTAGTCGATACCAGTCTAGTGAATTAAAGGAGTTATTCGAAATTAATCGAGCGCTGAGCCGCTATTATCTGATCAAGCTTCACGCCAGTTTGTCAGAGCAACAAAAAAAGCGATTGATTAACAAATTAAATGACTACAAAGAAGATTTTGAATCATTGATTGATGAATAATTCACAAAAATACTTTAATCAACAACAGGTCGCTTTGGCTGAAAAGGACTTGTCTAATAAAGATCCAAGAATGAAAATGTTGATTGAAAAGTGGGGGCCATGCGCTATACAACCTTGGAGTAAAATCCGTTTTAATGCATTGATAGAAATTATTATCGGCCAACAGCTTTCAGTAGCGGCTGCAAAAACGATTATCCAACGCTTTTATGATTTGTTTGGTACTACGAGTATTTCACCTGAACAAATTTTAAACATTGAAGATCCTATATTAAGACAAGCAGGACTTTCGAGAGCAAAAGCGAACTATTGCAAGGGCATTGCACAAGCTGTTGTAAATGGAGAGCTTCATTTTGAATCGTTAGAGCAACAAAGTTTAGATGTTGTTTTAGATAATTTGATTCAATTAAAAGGCGTTGGGCTTTGGAGCGCACAAATGTACGCCATATTCGTATTAGGCTTTCAAGATGTGTGGAGCTTTGGTGATTTAGGATTGAAAAAAGCAGTCGCTCATTTAAATGACCTTGAAGCACTTCCATCGGAGCAACAATTTATACAAGCCGGTAATTTGTGGCAGCCTCATCGAAGTATTGCAAGTTGGTATTGCTGGCGCTTGGTAGAAAGCTTAAAGCAAAGATGACTTCTTATTATTAAATTACAATGACTTATCTCATTTTTGGAAATTAAAATTCACTTTACATCACTCTTATCTATCGTATACTGAGCCCTGTGAAATATCAGTGGTTGCGAATACTGTTATAAAATAAATATTAATAATCGGTATGTTCGTTTTTATGGATAACGCAAACTCGAAGACCTTTCTGTAGTATCTCGTGTTGTAGTATCGTAAGTCACCCCTGATCTTTCACTGATTGTTTTGTCTTGTTTTTACATCGGTTGATAAGGCTAAGACAAAATAAGCAAAATTAATTAATAGAATAATCAGGAGTAACGCAATGTCATTAACTACCGGTCAGGTAAAGTGGTTTAACGAAACCAAAGGTTTTGGATTTTTAGAGCAAGAAAATGGTCCCGATGTTTTCGTTCATTTCAGTTCTATTCAATCTGAAGGTTTCAAAACTTTAGCTGAAGGCCAAAAAGTAAAGTTTGAAGTACAAGATGGTCAGAAAGGTCCTCAAGCAGCGAATGTTCAAGTTATTGCTTAATCATTAGAAGCTGCTAAAAACCGCGATTATTCGCGGTTTTTTTATGCTTGTTCACCATGCCTATTTCTTTTTAGCTCCTTCAGTCTACAATCAACTTATTTAAGCAACCGCAATTTAATAAGTCCAATTTCAGGAAATGTATGAAAAAAGTTTATACCGCAATGGATTACATTGATGCGCAGCTGATCAAAGGTTTGCTTGAGTTTTCTGATATAAAAGTACAACTTAAAGGTGAAAGTTTAATTGGCGCTATGGGAGAGCTTTCTCCAGAAGTCACTCAGCTTGAAGTTTTGGTTGATGAAGCGAATGAAAATAAAGCAAAGCTACTCATTGAAGAGCAACGTAAACAATCACTTTATTCGCCTGCTTGGTTTTGCAAGACTTGCCATGAACATAACGAAGGTTCATTTTCTATTTGTTGGAATTGTCAAAATGAGCCAAAAGATTAAATTGGAGTTATCAAACCTCTCGTTAAACTAAACTTTTATTCAAAATAATAACCGTTTAATCAATGCTCTGTTGGCCTCTTTTTATGCTTCTTTTGAAATTGTGAACGCTTATGTGACGAGGTGGTTTTTAGCTTAACCTGAGGTCCTGCTTTTTTCTGGCCTGCTTTTTTACCATGAGTTTTATGTTTAGCGGCAAATTGCGATGAACTATCATCTGCCGGTATTAAACAGTGTTTGCCATCACCAATTAAATGCTGCAATCCATTTTCTTTTAAATACTGTCGAATAATCGGCCAGTTTTTAGGATCATGATACCTTAGCAACGCTTTATGTAATTGTCTTTGTGGTAACTCTTTTGCGGTGAACATTTTGTCACTTTTATAAGTGACTTTGTGGAGCGGATCTCTATCTGAATAGTACATGGCTGTCGCAAGCGACATAGGTGACGGATAAAACGTTTGTACTTGATCAGGACGAAAATCGTTTTGTTTACACCATAGCGCAAGGTTGACCATATCTTCGTTGGTGCATCCGGGATGCGCGGCAATAAAGTAAGGAATTAAATATTGCTCTTTACCAACTTCCTTTGAATATTTATCGAATAATTTCTTAAAAGCTTGATAAGTGCCAATGCCCGGCTTCATCATTTTATTGAGAGTATTATCTTCAGTGTGCTCCGGTGCAATTTTTAAATAACCACCAACATGATGTTGCACTAACTCTTTGACATATTCCGGATCTTCAACCGCTAAGTCGTACCTTAGTCCAGATGCAATAGCGACTCTTTTTACACCATCAATTTTTCGAGCCTTACGATACAAATTGGTGGTGGGTGAATGATCCGTAATTAAATTCGGACAAATCGTTGGGTATACACAGCTTAATTTTCGGCAGTTAGCCTGGATTTCATCGTCTTTACAATTGAGCTGATACATATTGGCGGTGGGCCCACCCAAATCTGAAATTGTTCCAGTAAAGCCAGGTGTTTTATCACGGATGTTTTCTATTTCTTTTAAAATAGATTGCTCCGATCGGCTTTGAATTACGCGTCCTTCATGTTCGGTGATTGAACAGAATGTACAGCCGCCAAAACAGCCTCGCATAATGTTTACTGAAAACTTAATCATTTCGTAAGCCGGAATATGGGCATCGCCATATACAGGGTGGGGTTTACGCTGATAACTTAAATCAAACACGCCATCCATTTCTTCGGTTGTTAATGGAATGGGTGGTGAATTGATCCAAACTTCTTGGTTACCGTGTTTTTGTACTAATGCACGAGCATTATTAGGGTTTGACTCTTGATGTAATATTCTTGAGGCATGTGCATAAAGTGCTGGGTCTTTTGCTACTTTTTCAAAAGAAGGCAAGCGAATAACGGTGGTCTCGGTATTGAGTTTTTCTTTTCGAGTCAGCGGTTGTGGTACCACTCGAATGGGCAAAGTCTCGTCTTTGCCCGATTCAGGGCTTATTGTACCAATGGTTGCTGATTGAGTGCTTTCTGATTCAGGGCCCGTTGGCTTGTACTCGTAAGGATTAGGAATTTGATCGATTTTGCCCGGCCAATCAATTCGAGTGGAATCAATTTCAGTAAAACCGCCAGGAATTTGTTTTCGAACAAAGGCTGTCCCTTTTATTTCAGTCAATGACTCAATGCTACGACCTATCGATAACTGATGAGCAATTTCGGCAAGAGAACGTTCGGCGTTGCCGTAAACTAATAAATCAGCGCCTGAGTCGAGCAATACCGAGCGACGTACTTTACCGCTCCAATGATCATATTGAGCGATACGGCGTAAGCTTGCTTCAATACCACCGGCTACAATAGGGGTTTCTTTATCAAAGGCTCGTAATTTTTGACAATAAACGGTTAGAGCTCGGTCGGGTCTTTTTCCGGCAACACCGTGTGGTGTGTAAGCGTCGTCGTTTCTTACTTTTAGATCAGCCGTATAGTGATTGATCATTGAATCCATATTGCCAGCGGAAACGCCGTAAAATAAATTAGGCTTACCCAAAACTTGAAACGAAGATAAATCGTTCCAATCGGGCTGGGCGATAATACCAACACGAAATCCCTGAGACTCCAAAAAACGCCCGATTACAGCCATGCCAAAGCTTGGATGATCGATATATGCATCGCCCACCACTAATATTATGTCACAGCTATCCCAGCCTAAATCATCCATTTCTTTGCGAGACATGGGCAAATAAGGGGCTTGACCGTAACACTCGGCCCAGTATTTGGGGTACTCGAATAAATGGGTGGCGGACTGGTTCATTTAAATAACTGCTCAAAAAATGGTCGCGTATTATGCCAAACAAAATAAAATATTTCAGCTCGATTAGCGGTTTAACCGCTTAAATCTGTTAAATTAGCACTCTTTTTATAGGTTTATTGGTCATTTTCTGCAAGGAGACCCGAAAGTGCATCACTTTTTAAAATTAATCGCTATAACCTCCTTTTTTTATAGTCATGCCTTTGCCAAACAGCTTGTGTGGGAAGTTGAAAAAAACGGATCCAAACTGTTTATTGGTGGGACGGTTCATATGCTTCGTGCTAAAGATTTGCCATTGCCAGAAATTTATAACCAAGTCTATGAAAGCAGCGATGTTTTATTACTAGAAGTTAACCATGAAGAGCTTACATCAGCCTCCACTGCGTTTAAAATGCTTTCAATGGGCATGCTCCCCAAAGGCAAAACTTTAGCCGATGAACTTTCGCCAGAAGTTTTGACTCAACTTAAACAGTTTTGTACTGAACACAAAATTCCCATAGCCCCCATGATGAGCATGAAGCCAAGTATGGTAGCGGTGACCATTTCTCTATCTATGATGCAAAAAAATGGGGCCCAATTGCCAGGTATTGACGCTAGGTTTGGACAACGTGCTATTGCTGATGGCAAGCCATCATTAGGTATGGAAACCATTGATGAACAGTTAAGTGCCATGTTTAAAAATGATATCAGTGGTGATGACTTTATCACCTACACCTTAAAAGATGTTAACCAGTTTCAACAAACTCTCGATGTGATGATGAATGCTTTGTTCTTAGGAGATGCAGAAAAGTTAGAAGATCTTATTTTGAAACCATTTGCTGAATCATCACCTGAGTTTTTTTATTCCATTGTTACTAACCGAAATAATCAATGGCTCAACAAAATTGATGAGTTAATTAATACTCCAGAACAAGAGCTTATTTTAGTAGGTGCATTGCACTTAGTAGGTGAGGTAGGCGTGATTCACCAGTTAGAAAAGAAGGGGTACAAAGTTACTCAATTAGGGAATTAGTTTTTTATTATTGTAAATGTCCTCGCAGCTATTAAATAGATTCGATCAGAGTCTAATGGTGATAAAGGTTTTGTTATAAAAAGTATTTTCTAAAAAAATCGACCAAGGGTCGAAATGAAAGTTTGTCATTATGAGGAATGAAGTGACGCGATAATCTATTGTTTATTTTTACAAGAGTGAGATAGCCGCGGGTGAAACTCTTCTCTATGACGATTCTAAATTCGCTGTCATCTCGTACTTGATACGAGATCCAGTGTTTTAAAGGTTCACTTCTTGATTATCAATGAGCCTTGGCTTTCCAAGCCAAGCAGCAGCAGCAATCAGTAAATTTTTATCATTAGCTTTGGCGGGTTCTAAATCACTTTGGCGCACAATAGAAAAGTAATCCACGGTAAATTTATCGTGAGTCAGTTGCTTGGTGGCCGATTGAATTAATTGGCTAAAATTTTTATCGCCGGCTTCAATTTGTTTTTGAATGGCAATAATGGTGGCGCGTAAATGTGATGCGTGATCTTTTTCTTGCGTGGTTAAATAACCATTACGCGAACTCATGGCTAAGCCATTTTCTTCTCGTAGAATAGCGCCGCCTTTAATCGCGATAGGCATATTTAAATCATCAACCATGCGCTTAATGATCATCAACTGCTGATAATCTTTTTGGCCAAATACCGCGACATCAGGTTGAACGATATTGAATAAAATATTTACGACGGTAGTGACGCCCAAAAAATGTCCCGGACGACTGGCACCACAAAGTTTACTGGTAAGATCCGGTATGGCTTCAACTTTGGTATGAAACTCTTTACCTCTGGGATAAATCATTTCTGTATTGGGTAAAAATAAAATATCGGTTTGTTCTTGTTCCAATAATTTTTGATCGTTTTCAAGTGTTCTTGGATAGTTATCGAAATCTTCGTTGGGGCCAAACTGTAATGGATTAACATAAATGCTGACCACTACTATATCAGCCATAGTTTTCGCCTGTTTTACTAGGCTCAAATGCCCTTGGTGCAAATTGCCCATGGTGGGTACAAAGGCAATGGTTTTGCCTTGCGCTTTAAGTGAGCGAATATGCGCTTGAAGTAACGATTTTTCTTCAAAAAGTTTCATAGCAAAAATATTAAAATGAATTATTCAAAACTGTGATCAGACGATGGAAAGGTGCGCGCTTTAACTTGTTTAACGTAGCACTCAATGGCTTTGCCAATATCACCAGCGGCTTCGGCCATAAAGTTTTTAACAAATTTGGGTTTAAAGTCACCATTAATACCCAGCATATCGTGTAGAACCAAAACTTGGGCATCGGTTTTACTACCTGCGCCGATACCGATGGTAGGAATGCTTAGGAGTTGTGTGATTTGTTCGGCAAGCTTTGCTGGCACGCACTCTAACACTAACAACGAAGCTCCTGCGGCCTCTACGGCTTTAGCATCGGCGATCAGTTGGTCTGCCGCAGCTTGATCACGCCCTTGCACTTTATAGCCCCCTAAAGCATCCACCGATTGAGGGGTCAAACCTAAATGGGCGCAAACTGGAATGCCGCGTTCGGTCAATCCCTTGATGCTGTCGGCTAACCAAGCTCCGCCTTCTAATTTAACCATATTCGCACCAGCCTGCATTAGCTTAGCCGCGTTCGAATAGGTTTGTTCTGGCGTGGCATAACTCATATAAGAAAAATCAGCGATTACCAGTGGCAACTGCGCTCCTTTGGCCACAGCACGAACGTGATAGCACATGTCGTCGATCGATACTGGAACCGTCGATTGATGGCCTTGTATTACCATGCCTAATGAATCGCCCACTAAAATGACTTCTACTCCTTTGGATTGAAGTAGTGCAGCGAAAGTAGCATCATAGGCGGTTAATACGGCAAAAGCTTCGCCAGACTCTTTGAGTTGTTTGAGAGTATGAATAGTGACTTTTTTCATTGAAATTCTCGTTCGCATTTAGCGCAATTATAATGACTCAGGATGGGGGTTAAAGTAATGTCGTCCACTGGTCGTTTGTTCAATTCGTTCTAATAATTGTAGGTAATCTTTCTGATTTTCCACTAAATCAATGCCTGAAGCGTTCACAATCAATAGTGGTGAACCTTGGTAATAATGAAAATACTCCAAATAGGCATCGGAAATTTTTTGTAAATAATCGCGGTGAATTGGCGATTCCATTTCGCGGCCACGCTTGTGGATGCGTTTCATTAAAACATCCACCGGTGCTTGTAAATAAATCACTAAGTCGGGCTGCGGTGTGTTGATGGTAAGAGTGTCGTAGACCTGATTGTATAAAGCCAACTCATCGCTATCGAGCGTGACTTGGGCAAACAAGCGATCTTTATCCATTAAAAAATCAGCGACATAAGTACTAATAAATAAGTCGCTTTGTTGAAGTTCTTTGAGTTGTTGCGCCCTCTGAAATAAAAAATGTAATTGAGTCGGCAGAGCCCCGTTTTTAGGATCTTGATAAAAGCGTGGTAAAAACGGATTGAACTCGGCTTGCTCTAGTAAGCATTCCGCCTGATAGTGAGCCGCCAATTTTTTTGCCAAGGTGGTTTTACCTATTCCAATTGGACCTTCAATGGCGATGAATTTTTTATTGCTTGGGGTCATCTATCAAGTTTCCATAAACCCTGATCCGATAAGTGCTGAGTCAGCTCAGAAACCTTTCGACCATCAGGTAATCTAATATTTGGAGCCAGTTCAAGGAGCGGATAAATTACAAAATTGCGCTCAAGTAATCCGTAGTGTGGCACTTTCAAACGAGGGTGGTCAAACCCTTTATTGTCGTAAAGTAAAAGGTCGAGATCGAGGGTTCTAGGTCCCCAGCGCTCGGCTTTGCGTACTCGCCCACACACTTGCTCAATCGCTTGGCATTCCTCTAAAAGCAACAAAGGAGGTAAGCAAGTACTTACCTTGATGACAGCATTTAAATAATTATCTTGATCTTGCGGTCCCATCGGTGAGCTGCGGTAGTAGCTTGATACTTTAATCACCTTTATCGATTCCACTTTTTCTAGGCTCGAAATGGCCTGCTGAAAAAGTGCTACAGAGTCGCCTAGGTTACCGCCTATGCCGATATAACAATCTACCCAAGGTAGTTTTGATGAACTCATCCGCTCGCCTGTGGCTTTTGATTTTTTGGACTGGCTTTTCTTCGTTTGTATGGACGTTTATTTCGACCTTTATACGATTTTTTAGAACTCGATAAATCTTGTACCATCTTTTGTTGGCCATCTGGTGAAGCTTCTTGTACACGAGTCCACCAATTAACCAGATCCACCAATTTTGGATCAGCCAGACTGCGCATCAATAAAAAGTCGTAAGCGGCTCTGAACTTTGGATGTTCTAAATATTTTAGCGATTTGTGGTTTCTGATCTCTAGTCGAGACTGCAATGCCCAAATATCTTTGATGGTCATGGCAAAACGTTTTGGAATACTCACTCGTTCATTTTGTTCATTGATTACCGCCCCCATCGATTTATGCAGGGCATCATTCCAACTCATGCCTTTTGCTTGCATGGAGGCAATTTTTTCTTGCAGTGGTTGCCATAAAAATACGGCGTATAAAAAGGCCGGTGTTACCGGCTTTTCTTCGGCAATTCGTCGATCGGTATTATCCAAAGCGGCTTTTATAAAATCAGTAAATTGACCGTCTTTATCTGCTTGTAGGCTTCGATAGGTGGCCGGATACAATGGTTCGAAAACCTGGAATTGATTGAGTCCTTCAAAAGTTTTTAAGGCAAAGCCGGATAAAAACAGTTTGTGGCTTTCATCCCAAAGCCGTGCTGAAGAGACATGAGTTAATAATGAAGCCTGCTTCGTAATGGGTTTGGCGGTATGAGGCTCAATAGCCAGATCGAGCTTACAGGATAAACGTACTGCTCTAAGCATTCGAACCGGATCTTCTTGGTAGCGCGTAAGCGGATCACCAATGAGTCTGAGTTGTCTTTTTGCTAAGTCATTTAAGCCGCCGGTAAAGTCTCGTACGGAAAAGTCTTTTGCTGAGTAATACAGTGCATTAACCGTAAAGTCGCGACGAATCGCATCTTCTTTAGAAGAGCCGTAAACGTTGTCACGCATAAGCATGCCCGAAGCATGGGTTTTTCCGTGAGGTTCTCCTTCTTTATGTTCTGCGCGAAACGTAGCCACCTCTATGACTTCTGGCCCAAATATAATATGCGCTAATTTAAATCGGCGACCGATAATACGGCAATTTCGAAACAACCTTTTAATTTGCTCTGGGGTGGCACTGGTGGCTACATCGAAGTCTTTCGGTTGTAAACCAAGTAATAAGTCACGTACGCCGCCGCCCACTAAAAAAGCCTCATATCCGGCTTTATCTAGTCGAGTAAGGACTTTAAGCGCATTCGGGCTGATGTTTTTTCGAGAAACTTGATGTTCAGAGCGATGCAGTGTTACTTCAATGGATTGTTTACCGGCTGGTGGGAACCATTTTTGCCAGATTTTTTTGATCATAAAATTTCGTCGCTACTGTTTTAAAAAGTCAGTGTTATAAAGAGTAAGTGTTATAAAAAGAGCCTCGTTGTGAGGATCGTAAAATCGGTCACGGATCATACCAGTAGTTCGGCTGGCGCGCAGCACTGAGTTTTTAAATCCGGTTATTGTTCAATAATTGATAATTTGGCTATTCACGGGGATATTTTTAGTACTCCAATGTTGAGTCGCCCAGTTTAACACTTCATCAAGTGAAGCATCTTTCAGCTCCGTAATTGGTGCTTGGCCTAAAAAGTTAAGCGCTTTTATCAACCATAGAGCTTTATCCTGAGTCGGCAATGCCGGCGCCAAGTTTTGCTTGGAAAATTTTTGACCGTTAGGCGCTAAAACTAAAGGTAAGTGTAAGTAGCTAGGGGGCTGTTTTCCGAATAATTGATATAACCTGAGTTGTTTGGGGGTGGAGTCAATAATATCGAGGCCACGAACCACATCGGAGATATTTTGCGTAATATCATCCACGACAACCGCTAATTGATAAGCAAATAGACCATCTCGGCGTAAAACAATAAAATCATCAGCGGTAGCCTCAAATGAATTTTCGGTTTGTAACCGGTCAAAAAAATAAGGCAGTGGATTGGACTGAATTACCCGAACCGCACCATCTAAAGAAAAATTAAGCCGCTTATTGCGACAGGTATTTAAGTACTGGCCTCCACTCGCTTGAATGTCTTTACGACTGCATTGGCACAGATACACTGCGTTAACTGCTTTGAGCTGCTCAAGAGCTTCTTGATAAGCTTCAGTTCTTTGAGATTGATAGAGTATTTCTTCATCCCAATATAAATGAAACGCTTCTAGGGTCTTTAATATGCTTTGAGTGGCCCCCGTCATTTCACGCGGCGGATCAATGTCTTCAATTCTTACAAGCCAAGTGCCGTTTTGAGACTTGGCATCTAAAAAGCTAGCAACGGCAGCAACCAAACTACCAAAATGCAAATGCCCGGTTGGAGAGGGCGCGAAACGACCGCGATAAGTCGTACGAGTAGAAGGTGCAGTCTTATTAGAAGTCATCTTAAAAGTGCTGCGAGAACTTAAGATTAAGGGCGCCTAAGCGCCCTTATAAAGAATACATGGGGATTATCGTCCCCACTGGCGCTCTTTAATTTCTGCCAGGGTTTTGCAGTCAATGCACAAGTTTGCGGTTGGTCGAGCTTCTAAACGGCGAATGCCGATTTCAACACCACAAGACTCACAGTAACCATATTCATTTTCATCAATATCTTGAAGCGAGCCTGTTATTTTTTTAAGCAATTTTCGCTCACGGTCACGAGTTCGTAGTTCAAGGCTAAACTCTTCTTCTTGGCTGGCACGATCAACCGGATCGGGGAAGTTAGCGGCTTCATCTTTCATATGAACAACCGTGCGATCAACTTCTTCCATCAATTGCTTTTTCCAAGTTTCTAAAATATTACGGAAATGCGCACGTTGATCGGTATTCATGTACTCTTCGCCCTTTTTTTCTTTATAAGGGGCGATCCCTAAGTTACCAAGGGTGGTAGATGTCGCTGTATTTTCAGACTTACGAGCCATTTTTGCTCCCAGCTAAGTATTGATTAAACCATATTCCGATACAGCATTGGGGTAATAGAACCCGACAAAATTAGTAAAGGAAACATCATAGCCGCGGATATATAGCATATTTTTCCGCGAGCGAACAGCGATTATGGGGATAATTCCTCAAAGCTCAAGCCCAATCACGCACATTTTTGTATTAATAACAGAATAGCAAATCGGGTTTAAGGCGCTCACTTTTATCAATTAAACATCTCATTTAACCGATATTTCATGGCTAATGACGATGCTTTTTTCCGATATTTCGACAGCTAAAGCAATCACCCAAACATCATTATCACGAGCTTGCTGCAATAGATTGGCGTATTCAGGATGAATATGTGCGGCAGCTTTGACTTCGGTAATTCCGCTGTGTTGCACACAAAAAATCAGTACAGGTTGTTGAAGTTTGTTATTTTGAACTCGAGGCAGCACCATCAACTCTCTTAGGTGCTTTAATCCGCGCTCGCTAACTGCATCTGGGAAATATCCAATACCATCCGACTCTTTTAAGGTGACGCTTTTCACTTCAACCCAGTAATCAACCTGAGCCGATTGACAGAATAAATCAATTCGACTGTTTTCTTCTCCGTAGCGTTGCTCGCGCTTTAGGGCAGTGATGTTTACTAACTGGCTGACTTTTTGTTCTCTAATAGCTTCTTCCACTAGGCTATTGGCGAAATGGGTATTGATCCCTATCCACTCATTTTGTTCGTTTTGAGCGAGCACCCAAGTGTAGCGGTATTTGCGTTTTGGATTGTTGGAATCTTGCAGCCAAACTTTCCAGCCGGGTTGCCAACAGTTTTTCATGGAGCCGGTATTCGGGCAGTGAACCGTAATTGATTCACCATTTTCAAGCACGACATCAGCTAGAAATCGTTTATAACGCTTGATCAGTTTGGCTGGAACTAATGGTGGTTCAAACTGCATAGGAAAACCTTGATAGAATAAAGCTTGATAAGGAAAGCGGTCTATCCTGTCAAAACTTAGGTTGCTGAGTCAATGTCTTCAGCCAATATGAGATTCCCACAATTGACTTCGACATTGATTTTATTCAGGTGCATTCCTTTACAAGGACCTCTTACACATCGCCCTGATTTTTTGTCGAATAGAGCGCCATGTACGGTACACATTAAATAGCTGCCATCAAAACTATCGATTTTTTCATGGCCTAAGTTAAGGGGGGCTTTCGCGTGAGGACAGCAATTTTCAAAAGCAATAATGTCATCTTTTATTTTAATGACAATAATATCCTCTTTATTAGACAAAGGTATTAAGTTGGCTTGATGCTCGGTTAAACTAGCTATTCGACAGAGCTTGCGCATATTGATTCCGTTATTCTAAAGGATGTTTTGAATGATCTACTTGTTGGTTGCCGTAATTATCATTATTTGCACCTATTGGGCTTCTTTTTATATTAGACAGGAACGAGAGTTATTTCCCGCCCATAAGTTGATTACTCGAGAAATAATGCTGGATGACCATATAGAAGTGCACTGGTTTGAAAGCGGATCTTTTCGTTGTGAGTCATGGTTCGTTAAGGCGTCAGGCAATCAGTTCAAAGCACCTTTGGTGATAGTGGCGCATGGCCAAAAAGGTTTAATTGAAAACTGGCTGGATAGATTGCACTGCCTCACTGAGCTTGGAGTTCACATTTTATTAGTCGAATTTCCTGGTTATGGTCGTAGTTCGGGCCGGTGCAATGAACAAAGCTTAAAAGATGTGTTTTGTGCTGCTTATGATTGGGCTGCTCAGCGAGAAGATGTTGATTTGGCGCAAATTATCGGTATGGGCCGGTCTATGGGGGGCGGCGTTATTAGTTTATTAGCAGAGCATAGACCGCTAAAAGCACTATGGTTGATGTCTACTTTTACGTCGTTAGCTCCATTTTTAAATAAAAGAGGGATCCCGACGTGGCTGTTAAACACGCAGCTAAATACCCAACAACGATTAAAAAACCTGGAAATGCCAGTTTTAATCCTACATGGGATTGAAGATGACGTGATCGATCCCCATCATTCGAAGCAACTCAATCAAGCCGCTAAGCTTTCTACTTTGTGGCTTGAAGAGGGCGACCACATCAGTTGTCCGCACAATTGGCCAGAGTTTTTGCGCCGGGCTTTTGAATGGACTGCCGACCAGGGTGTATGGCCAAATCCGAAGCATAAAGGATAAACTGACCAAACCGGCTTGTTTAATGTAAAATAGCTAGCTGATCAAAGCTTGTCGAATAACCTCAAGGCTAAGGTCTTGATGGAATGAAAGGTAACTCATGGCGTTAATTGCAAGTGCTAAAGCAAAGCTTCCCACCAAATGGGGCGAATTTCAAATTACTGCACTCGAAAATTCAGATGACCAAAAAGAGCACGTTGCGCTGACTATGGGCGACGTGAGTAATGGTGATGCTGTATTAGTTCGTATTCATTCAGAGTGTTTAACTGGCGATGCTTTATTTTCTAGGCGATGTGATTGTGGTCCGCAATTAGAAGCCGCCATGAAAAAAATTGCTGAGCAAGGCTGCGGTGTATTGCTTTATTTACGTCAAGAAGGGCGTGGTATTGGTCTTATCAATAAAATAAAAGCCTATTCTTTACAAGATCAAGGCATGGATACCGTTGAGGCAAATGAACACCTTGGTTTTGCTGCCGATGCCAGAGACTTTAATTTGGCCGGAGCAACCTTAAAAGCATTGGGCGTTAACAAAATTCGGTTAATGACCAATAACCCAAGAAAACTTGAGTCGTTAGAAAGTGCGGGTATTGAGATCACTGAAAGAGTTCCGATGCAATACGGCCAAAACCCCGATAACGAAAAATACCTTTCAACCAAAAGCGATAAGTTGGGGCATTTATTTTAATTTATTGAGATGCTTCAAGACCAAAGAATTGTCACCAGCATTTATTATATCAATCATTAAGGGAGTCCTATGAGCAACGCTATTTCTGTTTTTATCAGCCAAACAGCACCAACCCCTCCCTGGTCCGATAAAACATCGTTAACTATCAATAATAATCAAGCTTCCATTCATTTACTTCCCGAAGTGGAAACCATGCAAATTCAAAGTTCTATTAGACAGTTAATGGGACTCGGTTTTACTGAGTTTAAGCTTGAAGGAGAAGGCTGGAACTTTGAAAGACAATTTGCGGTTTCTCAAGCGGCATTTAGGCCAAAGAATCCGGCTACTGTGGCATATGCCGCTCTAGAAGGGGAACAAAACCAAAAACTTGAAAACTTAGTCCGCTGCGCTTACTGGACTCGAACCCAAGTCAATCACACTCCAGAAGATTTAGCTCCACTGGTGTTAGCTCAAGATGCGGCTCAATTTGTGGCAAGCTTTGCTCCTGAGAATGTAAGTTATTCGATAGTGTCTGGTGAAGAGTTGCTTGACCAAGGGTTAGTGGGCATCCATGGAGTTGGACGTGGTAGTGACAGGCCTCCAGCTTTACTTGAACTTGATTTTACACCTGATGGCTGGGGAGATGCCGCGCCAATTGCAGCGCTTGTTGGTAAAGGGATCACCTTTGATAGTGGCGGCTACAGTTTAAAGGCAAGCGAATCTATGCTGCATATGAAAACTGATATGGGCGGAGCCGCTACCGTGGCCGGCGCTTTAGCCTATGCAATTTCGCAAGGGTTAAATAAGCGCGTAAAATTGTATTTATGCTGTGCTGAAAACTTGGTTTCGGGTAAAGCCTATAAATTAGGTGATATTTTGAAGTATAAAAATGGTGTTTCGGTAGAAATTGTTAACACCGATGCCGAAGGTCGTTTAGTACTAGCCGACGGTCTAATTTTGGCAAGCGAATCAGGCGCAGAGTTGATTGTTGACGCCGCGACTTTAACCGGAGCTGCGGTTGCAGCCGTTGGCGATCAATACAATGCGGTATTTAGCTTTGATAAAACTTTGGTGAGTGAGTTTTTAAATTTTTCAAGTCAAGAAAACGAAATGCACTGGCCGCTGCCACTTGATCCTTTTCATGTCACATTAACTCCGTCTGCTTATGCTGATACTGCAAATTCACGTCCAGTAAAAGGTGGTGGAGCTGGAGGAGCAAGTAACGCGGCGGGATTTTTATCTCGATTTGTAGCGAAAGGACGACGTTGGTTACATTTAGATTTAGCTGCATGCTCTAATAATAGCGATACAGCAACTTTGTCAGCCGGCGGAACCGGTAAAGGGATCCGTTCTATTGCCAGAACATTACTCGAAGAATAATCAATTACATATTTTTAACGCTTAATATTCATAAAAGGAAATCTAATGAAAAAAATTATTATTGCAATAGCGGTCATTGTCGCTGCTTATATTGGAATGGTTGTTTTTATAAAAAGTAAAACGGCAAATGCGTTCGAACAAGAAGTGGAAAAACTGAATCAAATTCCAGAAATCAATGCAAAACTAGTTGCCAAAGACGATGGTTTATTAACGTCGAAAGCACTCATTGAAATTTCGGTTAATGATCCAAGTACCGGTGAGTCTAAATCAATAGTTGAATTACAACAAAAGCAATCGTATGGTCCATTTTTGCTAACCGATAAAGGAATGCAATTAGGTTGGTATTTCTTTGATACTAAATTGGATTGGGGTGATAGTTTAAAGGCTGAAATGACCCAAGAAGAACTTGAAAAAATAAATTTAAAAGAGCTTTTTGATATTCACTTTATTTCTGGATTTAACGGCTCTATTTCCGGAGCCGTCATGTTTAAAGGATTTGACTATAAAGACCACGAAGAAGCGGTCGCTTTTTCTGCCGGCGATATCAGCATTAATACTGATATCAACTTTAAACAAGTGAGTGGTGAAGCCTCTTGGCCTGGCATGACGATTTCTAAAAACAATGAAGATGGATTTTCGTTATCGGGGGTTAAATTTGACTTTGACCAAACATTAGTTACTGGTGATGTTTTAGCTGGTACGGCTATTTATGATGGCGTCGCAACCTATACCATTGATGGAATAAGCTTTAGAGAAGCTGACCACTTTTTTAAACTGGATAATTTAGCCATGGAAGTTAAATCAAGCGTTGCTGATCAAGCCTTTATGAATATTTCTATGATGATCAAAAATGCATTGTTAAACCTTAATGGAGACAAATACACCAATGCGGAATTTAATATGCACTTTAATCATTTAGATATTGCTACTTTGCAAGAGCTTGGAAAAACTTCTCAAGAAATGCAACAAGCTGTGCTTGAAGGGCAAGATGTAAGTGGCTATAACATGGTACTCATGAATCAAATGATGGGATTATTGCAAACTAGCCCAAGTATTAAAATTGATAATACCAAAGTGACTACTATGCAGGGTGATATGACCGCAGCACTCGATTTCGATGTTGACGCTAATAAAATGGATCCAAATAATCCGATGGCATTTATGATGGCTATGAAAGCAACCTTCGATGCAGTTGCACCAGCTGCTTATTTTGAACAACGTGGAATGGGCGAAATGATTGAACAATGGTTGCAAGCTAACTTTGTGGTTAAAGACAATGATCAATTAAAAGTGAACCTTGTCTATGCAGATGGAATGCCTTTGTTGAATGGCCAGCCCATGGCAGGAATTCCAGGAATGTAATTTAGCTCATTCGCAAAACTTGCTTAGAAAGCTGCTTTTTCAGTGAACTGTGAGGCAGCTTTTTTATTTTTATGGGTTTTTATTAAATAAAAAAAGTCTTTTTAATTGAACTCTTCAAGCTTGCAGCAATGATGTTTCGTTTTGAAGGTGCTTCTCATCCTATTTTTTTAGCGACGTTAAACTTTTTATTGTTTAAATGTAATAGAACTTAATTGCTTAGGACTAAAAAGCTGATAATTACATGAAAGGAGTAGTTAATGGTCATTGCTATTGTTTCGATCATTTTATTGATTGTGGGTGTAGGTGCGGTTTTCTTTAATCGCAAAGTTCCAGGTGTTAATCGAGGTAACGATTTTATTGGCAAATTTGCCGGTGTCATTGCGCTTTCGCTTGGCGTCATCGGTTTTTTCTCTCGTTCGTTTTTGATCATCGATTCGGATGAGATTGGACATTTAAAAAAGATTTATTTAGGCAGTGATTTACCGCCAGGTCAGATTATTGCAACTGATGGTGAAAAGGGGCCTCAAGCAGAAATATTGGGGCCTGGTTTTCACTTTATGTTTTTAGTTAATGTGCTGTACGACTCAGATATGGCAGAGGTAGTTGAAATTCCTGAAGGTTCTTACGGTGAACTAATCGCTTTAGATGGCAAACCGCTTCGTCAAGAGCAGTTTATTGCGGATGAGTGGCCACAAGACAAGTTTTCTGACATGCTCGACGCGACTTTCTTTTTAACTGAAGGAAAGGGGCAAAAAGGACCCCAATTGTCAGTGTTGCGTCCGGGTAAGTATCGTATCAATCGCTATTTATTCGATGTCAAAATTCATCGCGCAATAGATGTTCCAGCAGGTCATGTAGCGGTCATTCGATCAAACGTGGCTACTAAAGGGATGGAGTGTCCTGATGTGGTTAAAACCGCTCAAGGAGGGATTAATGAGAAACTGGCGACCCCAATTGTTCCAAAAGGATGTATTGGAGTATGGGATGAGCCTTTAACGCCGGGTAAATATTATTTGAATCAAAAAGCCTATGTTCCAACCATTATTCCCACGCGAATTCAAACTTGGAGCTATCGTGGTGGTTATACTGAACGTTCGGTAAAACTCGCATTAAACGATGATGGCAGTATTCAACAAAGCTTTGTTGAAAAAGAAATGCCCGTACCTGAAGGTGCTGCCGATAAAGCCATTAATGTTCGAGTAGAAGGTTGGGTTGTTCCTGTGGATGCCCGTATTTTGGTGGCGGTTGAACCTAAAAACGCGCCAATGGTAGTTGCATCGGTAGGCGACTTAACGGCAGTTGAAGATAAAATCATCACACCTGCCATTCGTGACATTATGCGAACCATTGGAGGCCACCCTGATCGTAAAGCGCTCGACTTTATTGAAAAACGTGACGAACTTGCCAAGTTAGTTGAAGAAGCGGTGGTAGGTGAAGGCGCTAAAGCTGGAGTATCCATTCAGGAGGTCCGTTTAGGTGAACCGGCTATTCCGCCAGAATTGATGGTCGCTAGATTAAGGGAACAACTGGCGAATCAACTTAAAAAGACTTACTTGGAAGAGCAAAAAACTCAAAATGAACGGATTAAGGTGGAGCGCGAACGAGCAACCGCTAATCAGCAAGCAGAGTTAGTTGTCGCTGAAATTGCTAAACAAGCAGCCGAGTATCGTAAAGAGCAATTAAGGCTAGAAGGCGAGGGCGACAAGCTTCGACTGATGGAAATTGCTCAGGGCCAATCGGCTCAGGCCAAAGTACTCGGACAAGACCGGGTATTACAATTGCAAATGCTGAAAGAGATTTTGGCTGTGGCCAAAGAAAATCCCGATATTATTAAAGTACCGATGGTGCAAGTATCTGGTGAAGGCTCTAGTCTTGAAGGAGCGGCTGCCGTATTGGGCGCTTCAAACTTTGGTCAAATGATGAAGAATCAAACCAAAACTAAGTAATACTCACCTAAGCTTTTCCTCTCTTAAATTTAGAGAGGGAAAGCTTGAGCGAATAGCTCTTGTTAATCTAAATTGGTCACTTCTTTATAAAACTCAACGATTTTCTCCACCGATTTATTGATATGTTGAGCATGACTAAACCCAGAAGCTTTTCTTGGTTTTAGGTCGTGATCGCCATCTTCAATCCAATGGAACTTGATATTTGAGTCCAGCTTATACTTTGGTACTTCTTCTTTTGAACCTAAAGGGTCTCTTGTTCCCTGAATGATCAAACAAGGTTTTTGGGTTTGGGCTAGATGTTCGGTGCGCAACTTATCTGGCTTGCTTTTTGGGTGAAACGGATAACCCAGCGCGAAACATGCGATTATTTTAGGATGATCTAGGAGCATGGTTGCTATACGCCCGCCCATGGATTTTCCTCCAAGAATAACTTGAGGTATGGGTAACTCATCAATAATTTCGGTTAGCTCACTAATTAATTTTGGGATTCGCTCAGGCGGACGGCGTTTTCTTTCTTTCTGCGCCTGTGCCATATAATTAAATTCGTAACGAGCAATCGATAATTTTTGACGCTGGATTGCGTGAGTCAAAGTGCTTATAAATGAACTATTTGGGCCAGCCCCAGCCCCGTGTAAAAAAATAATAGGAATCTCAGATTTGGATGAAAACTGTTCAAAAAAAGGCATCTATTTGCTCTAAATCAGCTTGAAAGACGTAAAAATTCCTAATATCCGGCAATTTTCACCTTATATCCAGTTAAATATCGAGTAAAATGCCGACCTGTCATAGACTAAGGCATAGCTTGATATTTAGGCTATACTTTGGGTAACTGGCAAACTAATGTTATTACAGGTAACTAAATGAACCAGTCTTCAGGAAATTTGTTTACAGTCGTAAATGGTGAGCGATGTTATATTGGTCAGGAGCGTCGGATTGATCGTCGTCGTACCAATAACAACCGTCGTCTTGAAAATTTACTGAATAATTTCGGCCTTGATCGTCGAATTAGACAGGAAAGACGCAAAGCAAATACTTCTTGGTTATTAATGGCTAAAGCAGCCAATCTGTAATCAAGCTAAAACAGTTTTATCCAAATCGATGGCAATCGAGAGTGTTTTGCCCTCTGAAATAATTTCTTATCTCGCATTCCTAATAATTTAATGAATCTTTTTGAAGGAACTTTGTCTGGATGATAAGTGACATTAACCTTCCTTCCCCGTTCATTGAAATAGCGCACATCGAGCAGTATTCACATTCTCTCTGGGTAAAGCGAGACGATCTTATTCATTCCATTATATCTGGAAACAAAGCTCGAAAATTGCTCCGACAAATCGAGAGCCTAAAGCAATCTAAGCCACCCTGTTTGATCAGTATGGGAGGAAATCATTCGAATTTCTTGCATGCTTTAGGTTATGTATGCTTTAAACATAAAATCCCATTAACGGCTTTGATTCGAGGTCATCAGCCCAGTCGTTTTAATCGAACATTGCAAGATTTGGTCGAATGGAAGTGTCAGTTGCAATTTGTAGACCACCAAACATTTAGAGATTTAAGAAATGCTCCTAATAAGACGTTAGAAAAGCTAGGTTTAGATTTCAGCTACTGGATTCCAGAAGGAGGAAGCGATCGAACAGCACTTTTCGGTTTAATTGAAGCAGTTAATGAACTTCCTTGCGAGCCGGATCACGTTTTTATTCCTGTGGGAACTGGGTGTTCTGCGTTAGGAATTGCCACTGGCTTTCTTCAAAGAGGTTGGAAAACTAAAGTTCACGGAATAGTTGTTTTAAAGGGAGCTGAAAAGCTTTCAGAATCAATGCTAAACTTGGCAACAAGCGCAGGATATGAGTGGCCCCAAAATTTAACTTTAAACCATGATTTTTGTGGTAATGGGTTTGGCAAGGTTACGGCTAAAATTAAACAGGAACAGAGCCGTCTAGAGCAAAAATTTAATCTACCGCTTGAGCCAGTTTATGCAGTTAAAACTTGGCAGGCAGTAGAAAAATTTATGCAGTCTGAACCTAGAAAATCAAAAATAGTTGTTTGGCATACCGGTGGATTACAAGGCAATCAAGCTGAACTTTCTGATAAACTGTAGTTAACAGAGTTCAAGGAATGCTCGGAATACTAATAATGTATAAATACAAGCATCGAATTTTACTAATCTATTTTGCAGTGTTTGGATTATTCTCATCTGCAGGGTTTGCTTCAACCAATATCGACATAGTTACCATTGGCGTTGAACAAGGATTACCTCAGTCAACTGTTCGAGCAATCAAACAAGATAAACAGGGTATGTTTTATTTTGCTACGGATGATGGCATTTCTCGGTTCGATGGACAATCTCATCATATCATTAGCTCTGGTGAACTTGGTGAAAAGCAATTATTTAGCTATACCGATATTTGTATTGATAAGTTCAATCGAGTATGGGCAAGCTCGCTAGAAAGTGGCTTTTTATTCTATGATCCTAAAGAAAATTTCGCTCAAGAATTTCTTTTGTCTGAACTTGATCAACGATTACAAAATCAAACAGCTCTTTCTTGTTTGATTGATAATACAAATAGTGTCTTTCTAAATACCGAAAAACTTTTAGTTGTATTG
>JBFHSP010000017.1:0-27859 GCA_041591085.1 Kangiellaceae bacterium
AATCATTGCGGCTGTCATTGAAGACTTAGTGAAAGCCTTGTAGCCTAAACCAAGTACCGCTGCGCTCCATAAATTAACCAAGTCGAACTCACTTAACCACTTATACCAAGGATGAGAAACGTCAACGCCAAAGAAAAGCAAATTAAGGTTTAGTCCGGATATCTGTGATGCTGATATTTTCCCCTCGGAACTTGCTGCAATCATAATGCAAGCAAAAATTAAAGTGATGGATTTAATAATTCCAGACCAGCAGACTAAAGAAAAACATTCTCCATAAGTTAGGTTGTCGTTTCTAATATTTGAAATAATGATCAAGAGTGCAGCCACTAATGCATAGATTATGGGTAATCCAATGATAACGCCGCCTATAGAAAAGCCTTGCATCATTCCAATACCCATCGAAGAGATGTTCTTTCTGATCATTTCTTGTTCAGCGGGACTTTTTCCAGCAGATTCAGAAATAACGGTTTGTTCTATAAACCAATTAAAATCGATCGCTTGAAAGTACAGAAAATTCATCAAAATACTCAAAACGATAACAACAACAAGAGGAAACCAAGCGCCTCCTGACGTTTTAATACCTTCAAAAGTAGCTACAGGTTTAGTAAATATTCCAATTGCTGATGCTATTAAATCTTGTTTTTCGCTCATAAATCACTCCGTTTTATTGAAATTCGAATTATTAGTAAGTTTGTAGCCAATATTATTACAGATAACCTGTAATAAATTTATTATTTCTCAGACTGCTTTGGTGGTTACTGATTAAGGGAAAAACAATGATTAAAGTAGACTCGCTAAGTAAGTCATTTAGGTACGATAAAATTGCCTTGAAAGAAAGAAAGAAAAAAGTGTCTTTTAACAAAGATCCAAGAGAAGATGCACAGTTCTTTCATGCTGTTAGAAATGTCAGCTTTGAGTGCATGCCTGGAAAAGTCTTGGGACTACTTGGCCCAAATGGAGC
Organism: Kangiellaceae bacterium; assembly: GCA_041591085.1. Classification (GTDB taxonomy): domain Bacteria; phylum Pseudomonadota; class Gammaproteobacteria; order Enterobacterales; family Kangiellaceae; genus Pleionea. Next base: position 962 of record JBFHSP010000017.1, read on the forward strand.
GGGTAAAACTACGACATTAAGAATGCTCTCTACCGCCTTACAACCAAGCGCTGGAACCATCGAAATTGATGGCGAGAATGTCATAGAACAACCCTTAAAAATGCGTAAACAAATAGGTTTTTTATCTGGGAAAACGGGCCTTTATCGACGCTTAACAGTAAGAGAGAATGTGCGCTATTTCGGAAGATTGCACGGAATGGCTGCTGATCAGTTAGAATCAGAGATTGATCGGGTTTTTAAGCTTTTGGATATACAATCATTTGAAGATAAAAAAGCTGAAGATTTATCAACCGGGATGGCTCAAAGGGCGAATATCGCTCGAACGATTATTCACTCTCCTAAAGTATTAGTGCTTGATGAACCGACTACAGGACTCGATGTTATTTCGGCCAAGACAATAGTTGATTTCATTCGGTCTTACCAAGGAAGTAACGTTTCAGTGATTTTTTCGACTCACCACTTACACGAAGTCGACTCAGTGTGCGACGCCGTTACGCTCATTGATAAGGGTATCACCCAGTTCAGTGGAACAGTAAACGAGTTTAGATCACTTGGAGAGGGTGGCGACTTATATAGTTCATTCCTTGCTTTAATCTCTAAAAGCGAAACGCAAAACCAAAATAGTGTGAAGGTTGGATAAGATTATGTGGGAAATATATAAAAAAGAGTTTATTGAGTTAGCAAGAGATAAGCGAACGCTTATTTTTACTATATTACTACCTACTTTTATTATGCCAGTTCTATTCGGTGGTGTGATTTTTATCAGTGCTAAAATGGTTAAAAAAGCCCAAGAAGAAGTTCTGACTTATACCATTATTAACGAGCAACATTTACCTGAGCTGGCTGAAATAATCGCTAAAGAAGATAAGTTTAAACGATTGGAAATAGAGAATGAGGCTAATATTAAAGAGTTGATTCAAAACGAAAAGCTTAAGTTTGCGATTGTTTTCAGTGAGGGTATGAAAGCTAATCTTCAAGAAGGAAAACAAGTGAGTTTTGAATTGCATTTTAATAATGCTTCGGTAACAAATCGAATATATCAACGAGTTAAGAAAATCGTTAATGAGTATTCTGAAGAGCATCAAAAGGCACTGTTGAAAGAACTTAACTTATCGGAAGAGCAGTTTTCTGGTCTAACAAAGCCTATTATTGTCAATGAAGTCAACACGGCTGATAAAAGAGAAGATTTTGGTGAGAAATTTGGTGGTTTTTTACCTTATATTTTATTGATTATCACGCTTACAGGGGCCATGTATCCTGCACTAGACTTAGGTGTAGGTGAAAAAGAGCGAGGAACATTAGAAACATTATTACTCACTCCTATCAGCCGTACGCGTGTTGTATTAGCTAAGTTTTGGGTTATTTTTACTACTGGCTTTCTAAGCGTTTTTATGACCTTGCTGAGCCTTATTATTTGGGGCATTGTTTTTGGTCAGGTTATGGCGTTTGAAGCTATGAAAAAGCTTTCTGGCTTAATCGATTTTGGTGACGTGTTGTTAATGTTTGTCATGCTAACTCCGGTAGCCGCTATTTTTGCTTCATTACTATTGTGCGCTTCTATTTACGCAAAGAACTTTAAAGAAGCTCAAAATTATATGTCGCCGATTATGATGTTTTCATTTGTTCCGATTATTTTTTCTTTGCTGCCAGGCGTTAAACTCGATGCCACATGGGCATGGGTGCCAATCACTAATGTTGCATTGGCAATTAAGGAATTATTAAAAGGTACAATTGATTATGGAATGATGGGAATCATATTTTTATCGACAACCATTTTAGCCGGAATATTACTCTACTTTTCGATTTTATGGTTTAATCGAGAGTCGGTGTTATTCCGTTCATAATCAATCAATATTTCGAGGAGCCTTGTAAATGCAAATAATCAGTTATGTAGATAACTATAAAAATGATTTTGCAAGGCTCAACTTAGAATGGTTAGAAAAATATTTTGTTGTTGAAGACATCGATAAGAAAGTACTGTTTGATCCTCAAGGATATATTTTAAGTAAAGGAGGTCAGATTTTCTTTGCTATAATAGATGAAAAGGTGGCAGGGACGGTTGCTTTAATTGCCCGTGAAAAAAAGCGGTTAGAATTATCTAAAATGGCTGTATCACCTGATTTTCAAGGTCAAAATATTGGGCGAAAGCTGCTTAATCACGCGATCGAATGGTTCCATTTAAGTCCATTTGAAACATTATTTTTAGAATCTAACTCTAAGCTTAAACCAGCATTAAATTTATATGAGTCATCTGGCTTTTTTCATGTTGCTAAACCCGATGGAAACTCCGATTATAAAAGAGCTGATGTTTATATGGAGTATCAGCCGAATTAACCTTGTAGTCGTTTAACTCTAAGATAAATACTTGTTTCCTCCATCTTTTAAGATAGCTTGCATTAAGCTAATAAGAGTTTGATGTTTATCGGCAATGACGGCACTTAATCCGTTCGCTTTTAATTCAGTTTCATATTGATGTGCGCTATCTCTCAATTTAGGTACTCCGACATAGCAGGTTGCGCCATGAAACTTATGCACGACACGTTTAAGCACTTCTAAATTGTTTTCGTCAAATGCAGTTTGAATTTCTTGTTGAGCAGTTGGCAAGTGGTCAATAAGCATTTTGAGCATATCTTTTGCTAATGCTTCTTTTCCGCCTGCCATTTTGATACTAAGTGGCCAGTCTATAAGATCTTCTGTATTCATTTCGGTAGCTTGTTCAGTTTGTTTAGGTTTTAGTAATAATGCCTTATTTTTAGAATGAGTCCATTTCATTAAGGTTTGTTCAATTTGCTCTAAGCCAATCGGCTTAGTGAGATAATCGTTCATTCCTTCTGATAACAGTTTCTCTTTTTCGCCCATCATAGCGTGTGCAGTTAAGGCAACAATGGGTGTTCTTTGATTGAGTCTTGATTTTCTGATCCGCTGAGTGGCTTCTACTCCATCCATTTCTGGCATTTGTATGTCCATAAATATTAGATCAAAAGGTGTCTTTTGAGCCGCTTCAACGGCTTCTAATCCGTTGGTGGCCAGTTCTACATTTAAGTTGAAGTCTTCAAGGAAAACAGAAAGAAGTTTTAGGTTAGCATCGTTATCATCTACCGCTAAGATGTTAAGAGGTCTTACGTCTTCTACCTGGCTAACATGGTCTTCTATATGCTTATCATGATCAATTTCTGAAAGTTCGGTGAGTAATAATTTTAAAGCGGTACTGCCAATGGGGCGACTGATGGTCTCATTAAAGCCAATTGTTTTTAAAGAATGAGATCGAGCAGTGTCTGGCGTATTGGTAATGCCAACTACAAAACAGTTAAGTTTTGTTTTAGCAATTTTTAATAAATACTCAATTTCTTCTCGATTATTTGGAAATTCTTCGCAGTCAACTAATAAATAGTGAATGGTTTTTTCAGTATTAGCTGCATGCTCAACTTTTGAGATAAAGTCGCCTAAAGAATTAAAAATCCTTGTTTGCATATCAAATCGACTTAAATTATTTTGAATAGATTCTTGTGTAAACTTCAGTGGCTCATAAAGATAAACACGCTTAAACGCTAAGGTATTCACTACATTTCCTTGCTCTAGCAAGGTATCAAAATCTCGATTGACTCTAATATCAAACCAAAAGTTAGAGCCTTGGCCAAGCTGACTATCAAGACCAATCGAACCGCCCATTTTCTCGACTAACTTTTTAGAAATAACCAATCCAAGGCCCGTACCACCAAATCTTCTGGTGGTGGTGGTATCGGCTTGAGTAAATGCTTGAAACAGAACATTTTGTTGTTCTTGACTCATACCAATACCAGTATCACTAATAGTGAATTTCAAATTAAGTTGCTGTTGATCTTCTTGCTCCAATACGACTCTTACAATAATGGAACCTTGTTCCGTAAATTTAACGGCATTATTGACTAAATTAGTTAAAACTTGTTTAAGGCGTACATGGTCACCCATAAAAGTTTCGGGTACGTCGGTATCTATAATCGTAGCTAACTCTAAGTTTCGCTCTTGTCCTAGTGGGGCTATTAAGTTAAGAACTTCATCAACACAATCACGAATATTAAGAGGAGACTCTTCCAATTCCATTTTGCCAGCTTCAATTTTAGAAAAGTCCAAAATATCATCGATGATCGAAAGGAGATTATTGGCCGACTTATGTATGGTCATTAAAAACTCTTGTTGCTTTGAGTCCATTTGGGTTCGTAGTAACAAGTTGGTAAATCCAATAACTCCATTCATAGGGGTTCGTATTTCATGACTCATATTAGCTAAGAATTCGGATTTTACTCTTGATGCTTCTAATGCTTGTTTTCGCGCCATATCTAATTCAACATTTTGCACTTCAAGAGTTTCTAATGTTTGGCTTAAGTCGGATGTGGCTTGCTCAATCGACTGCTGCATATCTTCACGCGCTTCATAAAGAGATTGAGTCATATTGTTGATACCATCTCCCAACACCTTTAATTCACCCGAAGTATCGGTTTCAACTCGGGTATTAAGTTTGCCTTCTTTGATGCGGTTGATTGCATGAGCTAATTGAATGATTGGTATGGTTACAGATCGAGACATTCTTTGGGCAAGAAAGCCACCAACCGACAAACCCGTTAATAGAATGATGATAGATGCGGTAACAGTTTCGTATTGCCGAACAGCAGCAAAGTCTTTGGTCATATGAATTGCTATGTATCCCAAAATAGGCTCTTCACTAAAGTTTCTATTACCTCGATCATCTAAGTTAAATGGCTGACTATAAATGGGGGCTCTAATGATGATACCCGAATCAATATCTAGCCAATTTTCAACCGTTGGAAAGTCATCATCGGTCGCTTGAAGTAAATTTCGAGTGGTTCGAGATCCAGCGGTAGTTAATGAGCGATTAAATTTATCGAAAACCGCCACCGTTGTAATGTCTTTGTCGCCGTCTTGAGCTAAATTCGCTAATCTTTCTAAGATTGAATAGTTCTGAATAGAAACACCGTATTCGCTGGCATAAGCTAAATTACGAGCAATGGTAAGCCCTCTTTCAATTTGAGAGCTTTTTAAATCAACAATTCTTGCACCAATAAAATACGCGCCTAATACCACTGAAATAAGGCAGGTGGGTACTAGCGCTAATATCGATACTCGTGTTCTTATGCCCCAATCAAACTTCATTTATTTTTACTCAAATGTGTTTTTATTTCATTTTCAAGATTAAAGGTGCTGTTTAACGTAATGCCAAATGATCTTAGAACATTATCATTAACGGTGGCGGAAAACTTTTCAGGAAATACGGGCGTTATTAATGAATGGGTTTTTAGCGAAAGTGCTTGGTTTGCTAAACTAAACGCTTGTTCTCCGATTGCAAAAGGCTCTGAATAGATAGCTGCAATTGCTCCAAGCTCAATAAACTTTCGAGTTAATCCGATAACCGGTATATGGTGTCGAAAAGCAATCAGCATTTGGGCTTTGACGGTTTCATCTTCTGTTATTTGATCATCAAATAACGAAATGATTACATTGACTTCAGGGGCTAAAATATCCAACACTCTTTGTGGAGACTCATTTCTTCTTACAATGAAAATATAACCTTCATGACCGTATTTGTTTAAAGTTTGCTCAATAGCGTGTTTCAAAAATTTATTACTCTGACTGAGTAAAATGCCCACCTTCGCTTGAGGTTTTACTAAGAGATTAATGGCAATTGCAAAGCGATCGAGTAATTGATCTCTAAAAACGCCGGTGATCAGTCTATTTTTTTTTGCGAATTTATGATGAATGGCTTTCAACTCCGATTGATTCATTTCAAGTGCAACAATAGGTAATTCAGGATGGAGTTTAATCACTTGATTGGTGGCGATAGGACCTAAGGTAATAGCTACATCGTATCGGCGTGACAATTCATTTTGGATTTGAGCATTATTTAAGTTAGCGGTATTAATTAAATCGATTCGAAAATCTTTACCTAACTCTTTTCGAGCTTTATCTCGAAATCCCTGTAAATGCACTTGATAGAAATCTGTCGAGTCACTGGCGACAAAAATAAAGCTTGGTATGTTTTCTGCCGCAGTTGAAAGGCTATTAAAACAAGCAGAAAAAATAAAAACAGCGCTCAAAGTAAACGACTTTAGGAAGCTCCTATTCAAGCTTACTTTTGGTAATAATGTCAAAGTTGACCGAGATGCCATCTTCTAACTCTGCTCTTGTGTAGTCGCGTTGCACAGTTAAGGGTACAATGCGTCCATAATTTGAAATTATTCTATGGCATTAATCATAAACTAAGTACTTGAAAATTAGAAATTTTTTGCCAATTTTATCCATGTTAAAATGAGTTTTATCAATGAATGTTTTTGTTTTCGATATAGAAACAGTGCCAGATGTGGAGTCTGGCCGAAAGATCTTTGAGTTAGACGGTTTATCTGACTCCGATGCGTCCGAAGCCATGTTTACACTACAAAGGCAAAAGTCAGGTACGGAGTTTCTTCCGCATTACTTGCATAAAGTAGTGGCTATATCTGCGGTATTTCGGTTTAAAGACAGTGTAAAAGTATGGTCTTTGGGAGACGAAAACTCTGATGAAAAAGAACTTATAAAGCGATTCTTTGACGGAATTGACCGATATTCTCCGGTATTGGTTTCTTGGAATGGTGGTGGCTTTGACTTGCCGGTCTTACATTACAGGGCGCTAAAATACGGTGTTCAGGCGGCGCAGTATTGGGATACAGGGGAGCTTGATCAAGGATTCAAGTGGAACAATTATATCAGTCGATACCACGCAAGACACACCGATGTAATGGACTTGCTAGCCATGTATACCGGAAGAGCAAACGCACCACTTGACCATATTGCCAGTATGCTAGGCTTTCCCGGTAAAATGGGAATGAGCGGAGCAAAGGTGTGGGATGAGTTTCAAAACGGCAATATTAAAGGGATCCGAGATTATTGTGAAACCGATGTTCTCAACACTTATTTGGTGTATTTAAAGTTTGAGTTAATGCGCGGTCATATCGATGACATCACGTTTAACAAAGAGTCCAACTTACTTCGCAATGTGCTTGAACAATCTTCCGAAGAGCATTTGCAGCAATTTGCGGCCTTGTGGGAATCAACTCCTTAAATATTATATAACCCCTTTTTTTGAGCAAAATTATGAGTAGAAGACGAAGAAGAAAACCCATTCCAACCGAAACCGTTCAAGTGGCTATTAAAAATTTGTCACACGAAGGTAGAGGAGTCAGTCATTTAGACGGAAAAACACTGTTTATTGACGGCGCATTGCCTGGTGAAGAAGTAGAAATGCGCTACGCAGCAGTTCACGCAAAGTTTGATGAAGGTTATGCGGTAAACGTTATAAAGGCCTCTGAAAGCCGGGTGGAACCAAAATGCCAACATTTCGAAATGTGTGGCGGTTGCAGTTTGCAGCATATGGACTCTAGCGCTCAAATTCAATTCAAAGAATCGATATTAAAAGAACACTTCGAACACTTTGGTAAATTAAAGCCAGATAATTGGCTGCCCGCTTTACAAGCCGATACTTTTGGGTATCGTAAAAAAGCTCGATTAGGCGCTCGTTGGGTTAGTAAAAAAAATGATTGTTTAGTTGGGTTTCGTGAAAAACGCAGTAACTTTTTGACTGAAATTAGTCATTGTCCAGTGCTAATTGAACAAGTCGACAATTTAATCATGCCTCTTAGAACGCTGATTGCTTCATTAGACTCAAAGCAATCAACACCGCAAATTGAAGTGGCGGCGGGAGACAACGAGTTAGCCTTGGTAGTAAGACATATGGAGCCGTTATCAAATAGTGATCAACAAAAATGGCTCGAGTTTGCCAAGCAGCATCACTTTAGCTTGTATTATCAACCTAAAGGTCCAGATACAGTGCATAAAATATGGCCTGAGGATGGCAATGCTCGTTTGACCTATTCGCTTTCTGCATTTGCAGTTGAGTTAGCGTTCCATCCAATGGACTTCACTCAAGTGAACGCATCAATTAACCAAAAAATGGTTGAGCTCGCTATAGATTTATTAGAACCACAAAAGAACGAAAAGGTATTAGATCTTTTCTGTGGCCTAGGTAATTTTACTATTCCTCTTGCAACAAAGGCACAAGCAGTCATTGGTGTTGAAGGGGGACAAGCGATGGTTGACCGAGGTTATGAAAATGCTAAAAGAAATAACCTCAGTAATGTCGACTTTTATCAAGCTGACTTACAAACCGATTTTTCGCATTTCGAGTGGGCTAAAGAGGGCTTTGATAAAATTTTAATCGACCCTCCGCGTAGTGGTGCTTTAGATGTGGTTAATTATGTGGCAAAGTTTGGAGCTAAGCGGATTGTTTATGTAAGTTGTAATCCAGCAACTTTAGCGCGTGACGCTGGAGTATTAAAAGAAAAAGGCTATCGATTAACCAAAGCCGGTGTGATGGACATGTTTCCTCATACCGCTCATGTAGAGTCCATAGCCGTATTTGAGCTAGAGTAATCTAATAAAACAATAAGGAGTATTAATGGTTCAAGTGGCAGATAATCACTTTGTCGACTTCTCTATTTCAGGAGATCCTTCAGATTGGCTGGCCAAACTGCCCATCAAATACTCCATTGAGCAACAGCAACTTATAGCAAAAGCGTTTGAGCTTGCTAGACTACTCATTTCAGAAAATGAAGCCCTTCAAAGTGAATTTAAAGAAGGACTTATCATTGCCAACGTTTTGATCCAACTTCACGTTGATGCAGCAACGCTAGCAAGTGCAATCGTTTATCCTTTTTTTCAGTCTGAGCTTGTGGATGCGACAATCATCGAAGCACGAGTTAGTCCAGAAGTAGCCAAGCTTTGCCAAGGAGTTCATGCTATGGATGCTCTCCAAGCTTTGCAAAATGAATTCAAAATTCAAAACGATGCAGGCCAGCAAAAAGAAAGTTTTCGAAAAATGCTTTTGGCTATGGTGGATGACGTTCGATTAGTCTTGATTAAGTTGGCAGAGCGGCTTTCGGTTTTGCGCCAAGCAAAATTTTCTGACGTTGAAACCCAAAAAGTTATCGCAAAAGAAGTATCTGAAGTCTATGCACCGTTAGCTAATCGATTAGGCATAGGTCAATTTAAATGGGAAATGGAAGATCTGGTTTTCCGTTATCTTCATGGTAATGACTATAAATCCATCGCAAAAAACTTAGCCGAAAGAAGACTCGATCGAGAAAAATACGTTAAACAAGTGATCGATACCATTGTTTCTCAATTGAAAGAGCTACAAATAGAGAATGCTGAAGTCATGGGAAGAGCAAAGCATATTTATTCTATTTGGAAAAAAATGGTTCGTAAAAATGTTGGTTTTGAAGAAATTTATGATGTTCGTGCAGTAAGAGTTTTAGTTGAAACCGTGCCGCAATGTTATGCCGCATTAGGTATTGTTCACGGCTTATGGAATCACATCCCAAAAGAGTTTGATGACTATATCGCAACGCCAAAAGAAAATGGTTATCGTTCGTTACATACTGCCGTGATTGGACCTGGTGGTAAAACTCTAGAGATACAAATAAGAACTTTTTCTATGCATCAAGAGTCAGAGTTGGGTGTGGCTGCGCATTGGCGTTATAAAGAGGGTGCAAAACCTCAAGAATCTGGATTTGAAGCCAAAATTAGTTGGTTGCGACAATTATTAGAATGGCAAGAAGATTTAGCTGATAACAATGAGCTGATTGATGAGTTTAAAAATGAGGTTACGGAAGACAGAGTTTATGTTTTTACACCTCAAGGCAAAGTAGTTGATTTGCCCTTAGGTTCTACCCCAGTAGACTTTGCTTATCATGTGCATACCGATGTAGGGCACAATTGCCGTGGAGCGAAAATAGGAGGAAAAATAGTCCCTCTAAACTATGCACTTAAAACCGGCGAACAAGTTCAAATTCTTACTTCTAAAAATTCAGGTCCAAGCCGTGATTGGCTTCATCAAAATAATGGTTATGTCAAATCATCTAGAGCGAGGTCAAAAATACATCAATGGTTTAGGCATCAAGACAAAGATAAAAATACCATTGCAGGAAAGTCCATCTTAGAAAAAGAACTTGCAAGGCATGGGTTTGAAAAGATTGATCTAGAGTCTGTTGCTAATCATTTTAATTTACACAATAGCGATGATCTATTTGCGTCAGTTGGTGCCGGTGATTTAGGGCTTAATCAAATTTTAAACAGTATTCGAGCTCAACAGCAAAAAGACCAATTAACTAAAGCTGAAAAGCAAGTTTTTAAACCGATTAAAACCACTAAAAAGAAACAGCCCAAAGGTATTCAGATTGAAGGCGTGGGAAGCCTTCTAACTAAAATAGCTGGATGCTGCAAGCCTGTGCCAGGTGATGATATTTTAGGATACATTACCCAAGGAAGAGGCGTGGTAGTTCATCGAGAAGACTGCAATCATATTTTAAAAGCCCGAGATGAACGCGCTGAAAGATTGATAAAAGTGTCCTGGGGAGATTCGAGTCAAGATGTGTTTGATGTTGATATTGCAATTACAGCATTTGACAGAAAAGGATTGCTTAAAGATATTACAACTGTATTGGCGAACGAAAAGGTCAGTGTTGAAGCTATGAACTCGCACATCGATAAAAGGAAACAACACTCTATTATGAAGTTAAGACTGAATGTGGATGGAGTAGAAAAACTCGATCGAGTGATTGCTCAACTATCTCAAGTTCCAAATGTTTTTGAGGTAAAGCGATATCAGTAATCTATTCGTTAATAGAATCATTGGGAGAGTCGATTTTAATGTCTAATCTATCCGAAAAAATGAATACATTGCTTGAGGTCATGAAAAAGTTAAGAGATCCCGTTTCCGGTTGTCCGTGGGATCAAAGTCAGTCTTATCAAAGTATTGTTCCTTATACCATTGAAGAAGCTTACGAAGTGGCCGATGCGATTGAACAAAAGGATTTCGAGCAATTAAAAAATGAACTTGGCGATTTATTGTTTCAAGTGGTTTTTTATGCCCAAATAGCCCAAGAAGAAGGGCGTTTTGATTTTTATGATATTGTAGACGGTATTTGTAGCAAGCTCATTGTTCGTCATCCTCATGTTTTTGCTGATAAAAAGTATGAGCATGAGTCAGAAATTCATGCGGCTTGGGAGCAACAAAAACATCAAGATAGACTTATTAAAAATGAACAAGCAAGCTTTTTAGATGATATCCCAAAATCGTTACCAAGCTTAAAGCGCGCTCAAAAAATGCAGAAAAGAGCCGCGAAACAAGGTTTTGACTGGCCAAATATAGAGGATGTTTGGCTTAAGCTTGATGAAGAGTTGGCTGAGCTAAAAGATGAAATTGCATCTTCAAATAATTTAGCGGTAAACAAAGGTGCGATTGAAGATGAGTTGGGTGATGTTTTTTTTACTTTAGTTAACTTATCCAGATTCTTATCTTGTGATTCAGAATGGGTCACCGCCAAAGCATCTAAAAAATTTGAGTCAAGATTTAGAGTTTTAGAAAAAAGAATTAGACAAGATGGGAAAGACTTATCAAGCATGAATATTGATGAGATGGAAGACTATTGGCAAGCAGTAAAAAGAGCTGGATTATGAACTTTTCGACTAGGGTAACCTTTCTTATTTTGAGTTTTTTTGCTATTGCAAGTTGGTCTTTCAGTAATCCGGTGACTAGGTCGCAAGAAACTATTCGACCTTTTGAGCTTTTAAAACAGTGGCAGCAACTCAATGTTGATTTAATTGATGATGAAAACGTAGCAAATCCAAAGTTAAAACTAAGAGCCGATAGGATTAAACAGGATTTTTTGGAAAAAAGTATCGCTCAATTAAAAAAAGTATATCTTAACGCAAATCCTCTAGAGCGGCCTGCTATTGAGCATTTGTTGTTTTATTTTCAACAATCACAGTTTCAGTTTTTACTTTATGACGCTCATTGGCAACTTGATCCTTTCAATAACCCTATTGTCAATTTAGCGCTAGCCGGAAAATCTCAAGCTGAGCAGTCGTTTGCTCGTCTTTCTGATTTTGAAGCGTGGTTAAAAAAACTAAATAATGTACCTGAACTGATACAGTATTTAATTAAGCAGAGCGAAGAGAATATTAAAAAGGGAATGGTTCAAAACAAAGGAACGGTAGAGCTATTAATCCATCAGATAGAGTCATTAAAGGTTGATGTTTTAGAAAACAGTATTTTTTATGCACCACTTAACTATTTGCCTGCTTACTTGACCGGTTCCGATAAAGAGTACCTAATTTTAAGTTTTAATCGAGTAATAAAAGACAAAATTCATCCATCTCTCGAGCAGTTATTAAGTTTTTTAAAAAATCGTTACGTTAAGTCGGCTTATGACGCGCTAAGTATTCAATCTTTGGCTGGTGGCTCTGATTTATATGAAGCATTATTGATTCAGTCGGGTATGAGCTACGCTCAAATGGGTGAGTTTATTGTTAATCAGAAAACGCTAATCACTGAGCTTCAAAAGGAGTTTGTGTTTGCGCAAGAAAAACAAGCAAAACAAAATAATAAGAGAGACCGCAGAAGTAATCCTTTATCGGAAGCATCGGTTACTATGGCACAACTTGAAACCGTGTTTTATGAGTTAGACTCTTACCGGATTAACCAGTTAAAAATACTAGCTGACGTTAAAGGACAATTAGAGTTTGGCCAGTTTAAATCGAAACAACCTGCATTTTCTTACCATTCTGATCATGAAGGACTTGCCACTCTTCTCATCAACCAAGATCTGATAGCCAATGAACTGCGGTTACCGACGACAACAGAGCTTGTTTCGCACTCGACCTTATCTGAATTGGTTTTACAGAAAATGCCTTTGCAACAATCTACCAAAGATTTTTCTCAAGTTGGGATAAACCCGTTTGCGCGCGCTTGGAAAAATCATGTATTGAAGCTTGCTTTTGAAAGAGGCCACTTTAAAAGCTTGAAAGACCAACTGGACTATTTATCGTGGCAAATAAAAAGTAATGCGCTCGCCTTAGTTGATGCCGGAATTCATGCTAAACAGTGGTCAATTTACAAAGCAAAGCAAGAATTGTTATCTACTCAGCAATTTAGTGACCAAGAAATTAGCTATATATTGCTCTGGATTTCTCGGTACCCTAATTACTTTGCCTCAGTAAGAATTATTCAACAGAATATTTCAGCTTTTGAAAGTCAACTGAAACGAACAGAGCAGTTGAATTTAATAGGGGATTTATACCTAACGTTGTTATCTCGTAGAAACTGGTATTGGGCGGTATTAAAAAAGTTTATTGAAGAACACCCAACATTTTATGTTGAGCAAGTGACGGAATAGAAACTACAAGTCAATGGGAATAATCAACCTGAGCTAGGGGTAATAGTAAAAACTGCTCAATATCTTTATTTTTTGCCTATTTGCCTTGTTAGCCACAAATGCTTGTGGTTTAAATAGCTAACTAACAACAAACAAAACTTATTTTTTTTAAAATATCATTGCAAAAATACGACACTGTTATTAAAGCTTATAAGCTCATTATCTTGTTTTTCAATAAAGCTCGAGTTTATAAATTGCTGAAAATGATTGCAATTGAGATAGCTCAAGTGCAAATTATCATCATTCAATATAACGGAATACTGCGGTGGGATTGAATGACTTAAACTCGTTTAATCTTTAGGTTTGTAAAGTGTTTAAAGAGGATGTTTTTGCCATGACTTATCGTTTACATCTACTGGTTCCTCTAGGAGCTATGATTCCACTTGTTGTTTACCTAACTTTTGCTCTTAGCGATGTGTCATTTTTGACAAGCGTTAATCTTGTATTGGCGACTTCCATCGGTATTGCTGGGATGGTTGGAGCTGTGGCGATCTACAGAGAACTTGGAAAGCGGTGTGAATGCCCCGCTTTGACACTTGGCTCCCTTTTTCTCATTATTGCTTTTTCATTCTTTGTCTTAATGGTTATTGTTCAGCAGGCTGTTTTCCTTGCGCTAAGTGAATTATCAACTCTTGATGGAGCTGATAGCAGTTCTGCATTGTATGACTCGCTTTCTATATCTCTCAATTACGTTCAGTTGGGAATTGACGTAACCTTTGATGTGTTTTATTCATTGGGGCTTGGACTGGTTTCGTGGGTAATGTTGAGGGTTTCTGGACCCACCAAATATATTGGAATGTACGGGATCTTAACCGCGGTTTTTCTTTTGGGCTTCAATCTAGCGACCTTTCCCTTGCCGCCCTCTAAAGCTGGCCTTTTTGATATTGGACCGTTTTCCGCCATTTGGTGGATTGCCATTATTGTTGCTGGCGCTTTCGAAGAGTCAAAGCGGAAGCGACTTTCGGAAATCGAGACTTGATGGAGGCTTCTGGTTGATAAATTATAAAGCTCCATTTCTCCAATTTCGCGACAGTAAATAAATCGTTTCATGAAAAAAACTAAGGCGAGTGCAATTAGAAAATGCGTTAGGAGTCTAGTTTCGGTAATAGTTAAAATGGCCGCAAAATACAGCAGCTAATTTGAATAGATGATCTATGTCCGGCTAAAATTGGCTTGTAGGGGCTCCTAGGCTTATTAAGTTAGGGTACCAAGTAACCATAACCATGTGCATTAAATCAAGTATGGTGAGAATCCCTCTTCCGAAACAATGACCCAATGATCAAACCGCAAAACCATCTTAAATTTGTGTACTTTAAGAAAAACCAATTAAGCTATAAGGATAAATTATACTCGCCCGAAAGGGCATTAGTTTGCTATACTGCGCTCCCGTCCTGTTGTGAACTTTGCAACATCTCGAACAATCTTTTACTGAATCGCCCAAAATGAATATTTCCTTTTTAAATCAATTGGTTGCGATTTGTATTGGTATTTGTTCGATAACTTAAGTTTTTTAAAGCGTTAAAATTGAATATGCTGGGCGGAGCGTTTCCGCATGGCGACCAACCATACGGGTAGATTAATGGCCACAAAATTCATCTTTGTTACTGGCGGTGTTGTTTCTAGTTTAGGAAAAGGTATCGCTTCTGCATCTCTTGCCGCACTGCTCGAATCTCGCGGATTGAAAGTCACTCTGCTTAAACTTGATCCTTATATCAATGTTGACCCTGGTACCATGAGCCCATTTCAGCACGGTGAAGTGTATGTAACCGAAGACGGTGCTGAAACCGATTTAGATTTAGGACATTACGAACGTTTTGTTCGTACCCGAATGACTCAGAAAAATAACTTTACTACCGGGCGTGTATACGCTGACGTATTACGTAAAGAAAGACGTGGCGACTATTTAGGCGGTACAGTACAAGTTATCCCTCATATCACCGATGAAATTAAGCACAAAATCAAGCAAGGTGCCGGTGATGCTGATGTTGCCATGGTAGAAATTGGTGGTACCGTTGGTGATATCGAATCTTTACCTTTTTTAGAAGCAATCCGTCAATTAGGCTATGAACTTGGCCGCGAACGTGCCTTGTACATGCATTTAACGTTACTTCCTTTTATTAAAACGGCAGGCGAGTTAAAAACTAAACCAACTCAACATTCTGTAAAAGAGTTACGTTCTATTGGAATTCAGCCAGATGTTTTGATTTGCCGATCAGAGCAGCCTTTGCCTGCTGGTGAAAAAGCTAAAATTGCACTGTTTACTAATGTTGAAGAAAAAGCCGTTATTTCGATGAAAGATGTCGATAGCATTTATCGAATTCCATCATTGCTGCAAGCTCAAGGATTAGATGACTTAATCTGCGATCGATTCAAGCTCGAAGTGGGCGAGTCTAACTTAGAAGAGTGGGAACAAGTACTCTACGCACAAGCTAACCCAAAAGGTGAAGTGACCATTGCAATGGTAGGTAAGTATATGGATTTGACGGATGCCTACAAATCATTAACCGAGTCTCTAATTCACGCCGGATTAAAAAATCGATTAACCGTAAACATCGAATACATCGATGCAGAAGATATTGAAAAGAAGGGTGTACAAAAAGTGGCCCATGCCGATGCTATTTTGGTACCTGGCGGGTTTGGTGAGCGAGGAGTTGAAGGTAAAATTTTGGTGGCTCAGTATGCGCGCGAAAATAACGTGCCTTTTTTAGGCATTTGCTTAGGTATGCAAGTGGCTATCATTGAATATGCTCGTAATGTGTGTGGCTTAACTGGCGCTCACAGTACTGAGTTTAAACAAGACTCACCACATCCTGTCATTGGATTGATAACCGAGTGGATTGATACGGATGGGTCAGTTGAAACCCGTGACTCTCAATCTGATTTGGGCGGTACTATGCGACTAGGAGCACAGCCAAGTAATTTAGTGGCTGGTACAAAAATTCGTGAAATTTATGGCAGCGATGTGATCAATGAACGTCATCGCCATCGTTATGAAGTAAACGACCATTATATTGCTCAACTTGAAGAAGCGGGTTTAGTTATTTCTGGATACTCTGCGGCGCAGCATTTAGTTGAGACATTAGAAATTCCAACCCATCCTTGGTATGTTGCTTGTCAGTTCCATCCTGAGTTCACTTCAACGCCCAGAGATGGCCACCCATTATTCAGCGCTTTTGTAGAAGCCGCTCGAATTAATCAAGCAGAAGTTAAGTGAGGCCCGATATGAAGTTATGTGGATTTGACGTTGGCATTGAACATCCCTTTTTCCTAATAGCAGGCCCTTGTGTTATTGAAAGTGAGCAGCTTGCATTAGATACCGCTGGGTTCTTAAAAGAAATTACTACCGATCTGGGGATCCCATTTATTTATAAATCGAGTTTTGATAAAGCCAACCGATCATCGCACACAAGCTTTAGAGGCCCAGGTCTTGAAGAAGGTCTACGCATTTTATCTGAAGTGAAAAAGCAGCTTAATGTACCCGTGTTAACCGATGTCCACGAAGATACTCCGATTAATGAAGTTGCTTCGGTTGTGGATGTAATGCAAACGCCTGCATTTTTAGTGCGTCAAACCAACTTTATTCAACGAGTGTGCGAAGCGGGAATTCCGGTCAATATTAAAAAAGGTCAGTTCCAAGCTCCGTGGGATATGACTCACGTGGTGAATAAAGCGAAAGCGACGGGTAATCAAAATATAATGGTGTGTGAGCGTGGCGCAAGCTTTGGTTACAACACTTTAGTATCAGATATGCGCGGCTTGGCCATTATGCGTCAAACGGGGTGCCCAGTGGTTTATGATGCCACTCATTCGGTACAGCAACCGGGTGGACAAGGCGCTACCAGTGGTGGGCAACGTGAATATGTTCCTATTTTGGCCAGAGCGGCTATGGCTGCAGGAATTTCAGGAATATTTATGGAGACTCATCCCGATCCCGCTAATGCCAAAAGTGATGGTCCTAATTCATACCCAATGCATCAATTAAAATCGATGCTTGGGATGCTTCAGCAAATTGACAAAGTCGTTAAAAGCGCGCCTTTTGCCGAAAATGAAATCGCTAAAACCGAATAATAGAATTTATAGTTAAAGACCCCAAAATTTAAACACTGATCCAAATAAAGGAAACCGAAACCGATGTCTAAAATTGTTGATATCAAAGCCAGAGAAGTTCTGGACTCGAGAGGAAACCCAACTGTTGAAGCCGATGTCATTTTAGACTCTGGCATTATGGGAAGCGCATGCTCGCCTTCTGGTGCATCAACCGGTTCGCGTGAAGCTTTAGAATTACGAGACGGCGACAAATCTCGTTACTTAGGGAAAGGTGTACTGAAAGCGGTTGGTCATATCAACAATGAAATCAAACAAGCACTTGTTGGTAAGTCGGTGAGTGATTTAAATGCTATCGATCAAATCATGCTCGATTTAGACGGTACTGAAAACAAATCAAAACTTGGCGCCAATGCTATTTTGGCGGTTTCACTAGCTGCAGCTAAAGCGGCCGCCGCTGACAACAAGCAATTTTTATTCGAACAAATTAATACCGGTAAGTTTGCGATGCCTGTTCCGATGATGAACATTATCAATGGTGGCGCGCATGCTGACAATAACGTTGATATTCAAGAATTTATGATCCTTCCTGTGGGCGTTCCTTCATTTAAAGAAGCGCTTCGCTGTGGTACCGAAATTTTCCATGCACTGCGCGGCGTTTTAAAAGAAAAAGGCTTAAACACGGCAGTTGGAGATGAAGGCGGTTTTGCGCCAAACTTAGGTTCAAACGAAGAAGCGCTTGAGGCCATTATAGAAGCCACTAAGCGAGCGGGTTATACCATGGGTGAACAAGTGTACTTAGGCTTAGATGTGGCTTCTTCGGAGTTTTATAAAGATGGACAATACCATCTAGCTGGCGAAGGTAGAGTGTTATCTTCAGCTGAGTTTGTTGATTATTTGGCTGAGTTAGCGAACAAGTATCCCATCATTTCGATTGAAGATGGTATGGATGAAAGCGATTGGGACGGCTGGAAGCTACTTACCGATAAGCTAGGTGATAAGGTTCAGTTGGTGGGTGATGATCTATTTGTAACCAATACTAAAATTCTAAAAGAAGGGATCGACAAAGGAATTGCTAACTCCATTTTGATTAAAGTCAATCAAATCGGTAGTCTTAGTGAAACCTTAGCGGCGATCAAAATGGCACAAGATGCTGGCTATACTGCGGTTGTTTCTCACCGAAGTGGTGAAACTGAAGACTCAACCATTGCTGATTTAGCGGTAGCTACAGCAGCTGGTCAAATCAAAACGGGATCACTTTGCCGCAGCGATCGAGTTGCAAAATATAATCAATTACTTAGAATTGAAGAAAAGTTAGGCGAAAAAGCTTATTATCCAGGAAAAGCGGCGTTTAACTGCTTTTAATTGTTAATAAGATAAATCAGGAAGTTCTCTAACGTGAAATGGTTGGCCGCAATTTTAGTGTCCATGTTAATCGGTCTTCAGATCAGAATTTGGTCTGAAGATGGCGGGCTTCCTGAATTAAACCGTCTTGCTCTTCAAGTAGCCGAGCAAAAGGCGGCAAACGAAAAGCTCAAAGCTCGAAATCAAGATCTACAAAAGCATGTGGTTGCGTTAAGAAACGACGATGCCGTTATTGAGCAATACGCCCGCTATCATTTGGGTATGGTAAAACCTGGCGAAACTTTTTATCGTTTCGTTCCCTCCAATAAATAAATATTCATGCAATTGCCTAGTAAGGTTTGGGTTGTGATCCCTGCTGCAGGAACCGGATCGCGCATGAAGTCTGACGTTCCAAAACAATACTTACCCTTGGCCGGTCAACCGGTTCTTAGTTACTCGCTTAAACTGTTTCAATCGTTACCCTACATTAAGGGGATAAAACTCGTGCTTGCCGAAAATGATGAGCAGGGCCGAGCCATTGCAAAAGCATTTTCAAAAGTCGATGTGGTTAATGGTGGTGGACAGCGCTGGCAATCGGTTTTGAATGGATTAAATAGTATTGAGAGTGATCAAGACTCGATAAGAGTTATGGTTCATGACGCTGCAAGACCTTGTTTAACTGAGGCTGATGTTGAGTCTTTAATCAATACAAATGAAGCATCGGCTGCCATTTTAGTCGCTCCTGTAGTTGATACCATCAAGCAGTCAACTAACACGGTTGTTGAAAAAACTTTAAACCGAGATCATTTGTTTAGAGCCTTAACTCCACAAATTGCTCCCTTACCGTTGTTGATTAAAGCGCTAACTCAGTGTGTCGAAAAAAAGATTTCACCAACAGATGAATCGCAAGCGTTGGAGTTTTATGGCGCAAAGGTTCAATTAATTAAAGGCAGCGCCAACAATATAAAAATTACTTATCCGTTTGATTTAAACATTGCCGAATTCATTATTCGGCAACAACAAGGAAAAGCATCGTGAGTGCGTTTAGAGTAGGTCATGGTTATGATGTCCACAAATTTGGTGGTGAGTCGCCATTAATATTAGGTGGTGTTTCCATTCCCAATCATATTGGCTTGTTAGCTCACTCAGATGGCGATGTAGTGTTGCATGCTTTGTGTGATGCGCTGTTGGGTTCAGTAGGACTAGGTGATATCGGTCATCATTTTTCCGATCAAGATCCTAAGTTTAAAGGCATTGATAGCAGAGAATTATTACGCCAGGTTATGAGTATGGTCGAAAAAAAAGGTTTCAATATAGGCAATTTAGATCTGACCATTGTGGCTCAAACCCCCAAAATTGCACCTCACATAGAGAGCATTAAATCTGTGATAAAAGAAGATTGTGGCATTGAACTTGATGCGATTAATGTTAAAGCCACTACCACCGAAGGATTAGGCTTTGTTGGGAAAAAAGAAGGTATTGCAGTGCATGCGGTTGTATTGGTGATGCAAAAATGAACCAGTGGAAAAGCGCAAGAGAGTCAGTTATTTCATCGGCATTTTATAAAGTTAAACCTACTGATTTTAAAGTCACTGAAACGCTACCGTTCGAGCTTTATGGTGAAGGAGAGCATCTGTTTTTATATGTTAAAAAAATTGGAGCTAATACCCATTTTGTCGCAAAACAGTTAGCGGATTTTTTTAAGGTTAAAGAAAGAGATATTGGTTATGCAGGTCTTAAAGATAGACATGCAGAGACTCATCAATGGTTCAGTGTGCATTTGCCGGGTATAAAAGAAGTCCCAGAGCTTCCTTCGCACCCAGAGTTTAAAGTGATTGACTCAGGACTGCATAATAAAAAGCTTAAAACCGGTGCCATTAAAGCGAACTTATTTGAGCTGTGCATTAGAAACATAGAAGGTGATAAGAAGGCTATCGAAAATCGACTCGATGAAATTTTTGCAGAAGGCGTTCCCAACTATTTTGGAGAGCAGCGATTTGGCCGCGATCAAAATAATTTAGTTCAAGCCAGAAAAATGCTAGAAGGCAAGCGAGTAAAAAAACATCAACGTTCTATTTATTTGTCAGCCATTCGCTCATGGTTTTTTAATCAGTATCTGGCAGAAAGAATAACAAAGAACTCATGGTTAACACCGCAAGAACACGATCACATGGCGTTGTCTGGTTCTCGCTCATTTTTTAAGTTTGAACCTTCCGAGTTAGATGACATTGTAAAAAGACTGAAAGAGCAAGATATTCATATAGCTGCCCCTATGCCAGGTAATGACTTTCAATCTGAATACCCTGAACTTTTTGCCAAGATGCAAGAGTCTTGGTCGAAGCATATTGATGTGTTAGATAAGGTAGATGCGAAAACCGACTGGCGCTCTATGCGAGTCATTCCTAGCCACAGTGCATGGCAATGGCAGCAAAGTGAAGGCGAATTAAGTTTACTGGTATCATTTGAATTACCCAGCGGGGCTTATGCCACCCAAGTATTACAAGAGTTAGGTAATGTGCAAGATGGCTCACAAGGGGTTTCTCATGGAGTGGTTTTGTGAAGATATTGCTCAGCAATGATGATGGCTATCAAGGCCAGGGCTTAGTTGATCTATATCATCAGCTGCGTCATGAGCATGAGGTGACGGTGGTCGCACCTGAGCAAAATCGATCGGGTTCTTCTAACTCTTTAACCTTAGATGTTCCGTTAAGGTTAACTCATGTCGAAGAGCAATTTTTCTTTGTTAATGGAACTCCTTCCGACTGCGTTCATCTTGGAACCTATCATGTTTTAAAAGAGTCTCCCGACATTGTGGTATCGGGTATTAATTGGGGTGGCAACCTAGGAGATGATGTTCTTTATTCAGGTACTGTTGCCGCGGCAATGGAAGGTCGACAACTTGGCTTTCCTGCTATAGCCGTATCTTTAGTTGGCCCAGAATGCAATCATTTTAGTACTGCAGCTAAAGTCACTTCGCATTTATTAAATCATCTTTCAAGTTGGCCTTTAACCAAACAGCACATTTTGAATGTGAATGTGCCTGATGTGCCATTTGAAAAGATAAAAGGATATCAACTAACAAGGTTGGGATGTCGGCATAGAGCTGATACTATTATTCCTTCAGAAGATCCCAAAGGACGAAAAGTGTACTGGATTGGGCCAACGCCCGGTGTTCAAGACGAGTCTGAAGGGACGGATTTTTACGCAGTAGAGCAGGGCTTTGTATCGATCACCCCAATATTGGTCGATTTAACCGCTCACAATAGTTTTCAGTTTCTTGGGGATTGGATCAACACATTATGAGTATTCGTCAGTTAAGCGGTGCCCAGCTAAGTGGGATAGGAATGACGTCGCAACGAACCCGTGAACGATTGGTTAATCGTTTGAAAGAAGAAGGGATAGAAAACGATCAAATTCTCCAGCTGATTGCATCTACACCTAGGCACTTGTTTGTCGATGAGGCTATTTCTCATAGAGCTTATGAAGACACGGCGTTACCGATAGGAATGGGACAAACCATTTCTCAGCCATTTATTGTCGCGCGAATGAGCGAGTTATTACTCAATACAGGAAGCCTTGAAAATGTTCTAGAAATAGGTACCGGCTCGGGTTATCAAACCGCTATATTGGCGCAAATGTTCAAGCAAGTATTTAGCGTTGAAAGAATCGCGCCTTTACAAAAAATAGCTAAGAAAAGGCTATCTGAACTTGGTTTAAGAAATATTCAATATCGCCACGGTGATGGATTTCAAGGATGGCAAGAGCATCAGCCTTTTGATGCGATTATTGTAACGGCGGCTCCCGAATCTATTCCTCCTATGCTAACGGAGCAACTCGCTGAAGCTGGAAGAATGATCATTCCAGTGGGCGCACAAAATCAAGCGCAAGAGCTTATCTTGCTACAGAAGCAAGAAGGGGAGCTTAAACAAATTGCGCTCGAAAAAGTGAAATTTGTTCCTTTATTAAGCGGCACCATTCGATAGACACAAATCGATTTAATCGTTAGGGATAAAACATGAAGTTGTTTAGCCGTTTATACGAACAATGCTTGCAATGGGCTTCGCATAAATTTGCGGTTTATTATTTAGCTGTAATGAGTGTCGCTGAGTCTATTTTCTTTCCAATTCCGGTGGATGTTTTACTGGCACCTATGTGTTTAGCGCAAAAGCAAAAAGCGTGGTGGTATGCATTTGTGGCGACAATAACTTCTGTTTTAGGCGGCGTGGTCGGCTATTTACTCGGTTATTATGCGTTTGAATCTTGGGTACTTCCCATATTAGAAAACTACGGTTACATGCCCAAATTTACCGAGGTTTCAAACTGGATGAAGGAGTATGGTATTTGGGTGGTTTTTATTGCTGGGTTTTCGCCTTTACCCTATAAGTTGTTTACTCTGAGTGCCGGTGCTATGCAAATGGCCATGGTGCCTTTTTTGGCTGCATCAATTATTGGCCGTGCGGCACGATTCTTTTTAGTCGCTACAATTGTGTATTTTGGTGGAGAAGCCATAGATAAAAAGCTCAAGCAAACCATTGATTGGCTTGGTTGGTTAGTGATTGTGCTTGCGATTATTGGTTATTTGATGTACAAATACTTGTAGATTATATAAATCAATAGGTTAGCGTTGTTACTTAATTAATTAGATTAAGTAAGCAGTCAAAGTCAACTTGAGTGATCAATATGGTTGAGGGCATTTTCAATCCAAAGCGTAAGCAAACGAACAAGGCGTACCAAAAGGTCGTTTGTGGCACTGCTTTAGCTGTTGTTGGGTTGTTATCGTCCTGTTCAAACTATGGGCCTGCACCCGTCATTAACTTATCATCTTCTAAGATCAACGTATCCAGCTACCCACATGCGCCTTTTCATACCGTGTCAGTCGGCGATACGCTTTTTTCAATTGCGTTTAATTACGGAGTGGATTACCGCGAGTTGGCGCAAATAAATGAGCTTAGTCGCGATTATTTGATTTATCCGGGTCAAAAGCTTTATTTCGCACAGCAGCAAATTACTGAAAACTCTGAAGATTTTGATGCTGCTGCATTAAGAGCTAGTGTTTTAGCGGCTTTGGACTTGCCTATACAACCAGCTAAGTCGACAGAGCGAACGTCTAATAGGACTTTAACTGAAAGTGATTACCAACGCCAAAGCCCTAAATCAAATGTTTCTAATAAACAGACTCCTCCCAAAGTTAAAAATAGTGCTAGACAAATTGTAACCAGTTCAGGTAATGCTAGTGTTAGTTCAAGTAAGGTTAGTCGCTGGATTTGGCCCGTAGATGGCCAAGTGATCGAGTCTTATTCTGCAGCACTCCATGGAAATAAAGGACTCGATATCTCCGGGAATTTAGGTGAGCCAGTTAGGGCCGCCGCACCTGGCCGCGTGGTATATCGTGGCAATGCTTTAAAAGGTTATGGGAACCTAGTGATTGTTAAACACAATGACGATTTTCTCAGCGCCTACGCTCACAATAGTAAAATCAGAGTTAGCGAAAACGAAATCGTTAAAGCTGGACAGATTATTGCCGATATAGGTAGTTCAGGTACCGATAAAAATAAGTTGCACTTTCAAATTCGATACCAAGGAAAACCTGTAGACCCAATAAAGCTCTTACCAAAGTTGTAATTGCGACCCATTTTGTGGAATTGGAGGACTCAATTTCGCAAATTTTATGCCAGAGGCATTTTTTAGTGGAGAGGTGAGTTATGAGCAAAGAAAAACAAAAGCTAGCAGAAGATATAAACGAGCAGGACTCAGAAGTTGAAACTTTAGCTGATTCTCTTTCGGAAGAATATTCTGAGTATCATAAAGTTCATGAGAAATCACTCGATGCAACCCAGCTGTATTTAGGCGAAATTGGAATTAATCCACTCCTAACCGCCGAAGAAGAAGTATTTTATTCCCGTAAAGCGCAAAAAGGCTGCGAAAAATCACGCGCCAAAATGATTGAAAGTAATCTGCGTCTTGTTGTAAAAATCTCCCGTCGGTATAACAACCGAGGTCTTGCGCTTCTAGATTTAATTGAAGAAGGTAATTTAGGTTTGATCCGAGCGGTCGAAAAATTCGATCCAGAACGTGGATTCCGTTTTTCTACCTATGCGACTTGGTGGATCCGTCAAACCATCGAACGCGCCATTATGAATCAAACCCGCACAATTCGTTTGCCTATTCATGTGGTAAAAGAATTGAATGTGTATTTAAGAGCTTCAAGAGAGCTAGCGCAAACGCTAGATCATGAACCAACTGCTGAAGAAATTGCAGCTAAGCTCGATAAACCCGTTGAAGATGTGTCTCGTTTATTAGGATTGAACGAACGTATTGCCTCGGTTGATACGCCTTTTATGGCCGACTCCGATAAATCCCTACTTGAAACCATCGCTGATGAAAGAGATTTAGGTCCTGCTGAACAGTTGCAAGACGATGATCTTAAAAACAACATTGAGTTTTGGTTGAACGAGCTAGGTGAAAAACAACGTGAAGTGCTTGCTCGCCGCTTTGGCTTATTAAACTACGAGCCTTCAACTTTAGAAGAAGTGGGTGTTGAAATTGGCTTGACTCGTGAACGAGTTCGTCAAATTCAGGTTGAAGCTTTAAGACGTTTGCGTATTATGCTTGAAAAGCAAGGCTTATCACTTGAAGCACTATTCAGAGAATAAAACGTACTCTCTTTACTAAGCCCGCTGATCGCGGGCTTTTTTATGACCAAAATTTAGGAATACTTATGGAGTCATTTGAACTCATTTGGCAACGTGCTGCAGAAAGAAAACAAGGTGAGGCAAACCTTAAGGTAAAGGTTTCAAAACCTAAAACCAATAAACAGCTGCTAAAAGTAACCAATGCACAGTGGCTAGAAGTGTTTACCAAAAAGGTGTTTCAGTCTGGTTTTGTGTGGCGGGTAGTTGAGCAAAAATGGCCCGACTTTCAACGGGTATTTTTTAATTTTGAAATTAACAAAATTTTAATGATGCCAGCGGATATGCTGGAAAGAAAGGCCGAAGATAAATCTATCATAAGAAACTTTAAAAAGGTTCAAACCATTCAGCAAAATGCATTAATGATTGATGAATTGTCCCAGGGTAAAAATTCGTTTCATCAATGGGTAGCCCAGTGGCCATCGGATAATATTATTGAGCTTTGGTTAGATCTTAAAAAAAGAGGCGCTCGATTAGGTGGTAATACCGGGCCTTATGCGCTGCGAGCTATGGGAAAAGATACGTTTTTGCTCAGCCGAGATGTGGAGGCCTATTTAAGAGAGCATAAAATCATTGATGGAGGCTTGTATACCAACCGCTCTTTAAATGCTATTCAATCTGCGTTTAATCAATGGAGCCAGGAGTCTGGCAAGAGTATGCAAGAGGTGAGTCAGGTGCTCTCAATGAGTTGGGGTGAGAACATTCGTTAGATTGATATTTAATAATATATTCTAAGTTAAGCGCTTGGGATTTAATAAAGGACAATTATGACTATCGAAGTTTGTAAAAATGGTTTACCAATTCTCGATCAATTTAGTGAAGAAGGGTTTATAGATTGCGTATTTAAAATCGCTGACTTAATCGATGCTAATCAATTTTTTAAACTCAAACTTCAAGCTTCATATGAAGAACAAGATTTGGAAATTGAGGTTGAGGTTTTAAAGGATATAAAAGGAGGCTTTGACTCTGAAATGGCGCTTATTCGAGAACACGTTTATAGAAACTGTATTAAGTTTTCAAGGGTAGGCTCAAAAAGTGACGCATTAATAAATATCTTGGCCAGACTTTATAGTATTGACGAAACTGATTTGCGAATGGTGAGCCAGGAGACATTTACTGGTATAGCTTTACACCAGGGTGATATTGATATCGCTGAAGAACGAGTGAAAATCAAAATTTTTGGAAAGGATCAAAGTGAAAACTTAGAAGAAGATTATTATGAATCATTTTTCAATATAGATCTTAAAGCGGGATTTGTGTTTTGGAACGAGAAAGATCAAGATTATCGGCGGCAGTTAATTAAAGGATTATCAGTTGAAAAACTTAAATGATTTTATTTATAAGTCTATAACTTACTAGTCCTTATAAAGGAGGTTTTACTTAATACATGAAGAAAGTTTTACTGATTTTTATTTTTCCTCTTTTACTTTCTTGTTCTTTGAGTCCAACGTTTAATTATGTTCCCGTTGAGTTCGGTGGTTATGGAGAAGGTTACAATGATCGTAAAATGCCTGATGGTA
>JBFHSP010000018.1:0-27600 GCA_041591085.1 Kangiellaceae bacterium
CAACGTCGACCGATTATGTGGTGGTACGTTCAAAACCAGACAATTTAATCGAAGTGACTTTAGTCAAACCTAACTTTATTGCTGCCATAATAGAGTTGCATAAAGGTCATGGGCCGCAGCTTTTTCGTTGGTTGCAAATTGCTACCGGCATGGCTTTGTTGATAATAGTGTTAAGCGGATTATGGTTAGGCCTGTCTTCACCCGTGCTTAAAACCAGAAGCTTACAATTACTTATTTCAGGCAGCGTTATTTTGGTTTTGTTGGCTTGGGTTTTATAGGATAACCTAAGCTCAATTGAGATTTAGCAGACAATTCAGTACAATGCCGCCTCATTCGACAGGCGGCTTATCAAACTAAGCGTTCAATTCGCGCGCCCATCCAACAAAACTAACAATATCCATTCGAATGAGTTTTAATTAAAACTCTGCTCAGAGACCTAAATTTTGTTTAAAGTGAACCCAAGCGGTTGCTTAATACTCAGTTATACAGGCATTTTATGTTATTACATTCAACCAAAGCCGATTGGTTCGGTAATGTTCGCGGCGATATTTTAGCCGGGCTCGTGGTGGCACTGGCTCTAATTCCAGAGGCTATTGCGTTTTCTATTATTGCTGGCGTAGATCCCAAAGTGGGCTTATATGCTTCATTTTGTATCGCGGTGGTCATCGCTTTTGTGGGTGGCCGGCCAGGTATGATTTCGGCTGCCACTGGAGCGATGGCGCTGGTGATGGTTACGCTTGTTAAAGAGCATGGTTTGCAATATTTATTAGCCGCGACTTTACTGACAGGCGGTTTGCAAATTTTGGCAGGTTATTTAAAACTTGGCAGCTTAATGAGTTTTGTTTCACGCTCGGTGGTGACCGGTTTTGTTAATGCGCTTGCAATCCTTATTTTTATGGCGCAGTTACCGGAGCTGACCAATGTCACCTGGCATGTATATGCCATGACCGCAGCGGGGCTTGGGATTATTTATTTATTTCCTTACTTACCACTGATTGGAAAGGTCATTCCATCGCCATTAGTTTGCATTTTGGCCTGTACTGCTTTTGCGATGATTATCGGATTGGATATTCGTACCGTCGGCGATATGGGTGAGCTACCTGATACCTTACCCATATTTCTATTTCCCGATATCCCCCTGACTTGGCAAACCTTAGAAATCATTTTCCCTTATTCGGTGGCACTTGCTGTGGTCGGTTTATTGGAGTCGTTGATGACGGCAACCATTGTGGACGACTTAACCGATACCTCAAGCGATAAAAATCGCGAATGTAAAGGCCAGGGCATTGCCAATATTGGTGCCGGTTTACTTGGCGGCATGGCCGGTTGCGCTATGATTGGTCAGTCGGTGATAAATGTAAAGTCGGGTGGTCGAGGTAGGCTGTCTACGCTTGTTGCTGGTTCGGTGCTACTGGTTCTGGTTGTGTTTTTAAACGAGTGGGTTGCGCAAATTCCTATGGCGGCATTAGTGGCGGTTATGATTATGGTATCGATAGGTACCTTTGATTGGCGCTCTATTCGTAATTTACGCGAGTATCCGCTTTCCACCAATATTGTGATGCTCTCTACGGTTGCGGTGGTGGTTTATACCCATAACTTAGCTTACGGCGTTTTAGTGGGAGTTCTATTTGCTGCGTTGTTTTTTGCCAATAAAGTCAGCCACTTTATGTATGTTGAAAAGTTAATGAATGATGATTTGTCGGAGCGTAAATACGTTTTTCACGGTCAGGTGTTTTTTAATTCGGCCAGTAAGTTTTTAGCGCAATTCGACTTTAAAGAAGCCGTGCCTAAGGTGGTAATTGATTTATCTAAAGCTCATTTTTGGGATATCACTGCTGTTCACTCACTCGATACTGCAGTGATAAAATTCCGTAGAGAAGGTGCTGAAGTAGAGGTAGTTGGCTTGAACGAAGCAACCGAAACCATTATTGATCGTTTTGGCGTTCACGATAAACCGGAACAAATTGCCAAGGTTTTAGGAGAGCACTCATGAGTATTCATTCAGGTGATATTTTTGTTGCGGTTGATGGCTCGCCAGTAACGCCACAGCTTTGTGAGTATGCTGCGTGGTTATTTAATTCAATCAATCAACCTGTGCATTTACTGCATAGCGTTGAGCGCTCTTTTGCGCCAGCAGTTGCTGATTTAAGTGGGCAAATTGGACTTGGTGCCAGTGAAGATTTACTCAATGAATTGGCAAGCGTTGAACAAAAGCGTAGTCAATTATTGTTGCAACGTGCAGCAAAAATATTGCAGCATTGCAAAACGCTGATGCAAAACGCTGGTGTTAAACATGTTGAGCTACACTCACGGCATGGCGATTTAGCAGAATCGTTGATTGATTTTGAAGATCAAATCCGAGTGTTAATACTTGGCATTAAAGGAGAAGATCATGCCGAAGAAGAAGCCGGTGTGGGTCATCAACTAGAAAAAGTTATTCGAGCGTTACATCGCCCTATTTTAATTGTGAATGATGAGTTTAAAACGCCGGAAAATATTATGCTCGCATACGATGGTGGTGAGGCCTCAAAAAA
The DNA here is from genome assembly GCA_041591085.1 of Kangiellaceae bacterium. Classification (GTDB taxonomy): domain Bacteria; phylum Pseudomonadota; class Gammaproteobacteria; order Enterobacterales; family Kangiellaceae; genus Pleionea. The sequence continues at coordinate 2,535 of JBFHSP010000018.1, forward strand.
AGCGCTTCAAATGGTCATTGAAAGTCCAGCGCTTAATTCTCGGTACTGTCATTTAGTCGCAGTTGGAGAATCGAAAGAAGCGGTAATCAATGATGCCAGTGAAATGTTAAAAAGTAGTGGAATTGAGTATAGAGCGAAAATCCTCAAAGGCGAATTATTGCAATCTTTAATTGATTATCAAGAACAGCATCAAATCGACCTGACCGTAATGGGGGCTTTTGGTCATAGTAAAATCAGAGATTTTTTAGTCGGCAGTTTTACCGCTAAGATGATAGCAACAACTCGTAAACCCTTATTACTTTTAAGATAATTCTTTTATTAGTAATGCCGGTCGTTACAAAAGAGCGAAGTTCATTATTGGCTTAATAATCGGAGTCATCTAATATAATGGCTCCATCTTCGTCCCAGTTAACCTTAGTTATTCCGGGCGATTCGCTTTCTAGTCGCATAAGTTCAGACTTTTGCTGGTCGAGCATTCGTTTCTGTCGACGTACCATATTGGCTAGCTTAGTATTTTCCGCGAGCAGATTTTGGTGAACAACGGCTTCATTAATGGTTCTGCCTAAAATTAAATCATCCCAAGGTTTAGAAATAAATCGATGCACATTCGCTCGATTTAATGCCTCAGAGAGCCCATCAAAATCAATATTTGCGCTCATTATCATTAGTAAGGCATTCGGACAAATTCCATGCGCACGCTCTAAAAATTTTACGCCATCCATTTCTGGCATTTTGTAATCAGAGATCAATACGTTCCATTGTTTTTGCGAGCACAGCTCCAATGCTTTTATTGGACTTGAAACAGTGGTGATATTCCACGGATACTTTCGTAATACTCGGGTAAACGCCGACAAAATCATTTCATCATCATCAACTATTAATATATTTGCCATGCGCTTCTCCTTAACTATTCAATAGAATATAAAATCTAACCGGTGCTTTATGAAGGCGTTCGAACTCAATGACTTTGGCAATGACAACTTCATTTAGCTTAGTATTTTTGGTTAAAAGCAACATGCCTTTTTCATTTATGCAATCTCTGCTTAAAATCATGCCCGGCAGCAACTGCTTTGCCGTTAATATTTTTTCTTTAATAACTTGTGTAGGAGTGATGTATTTTTTCACAAGTGGCAAAAACTTATCTACGACTTTTGAGTCATATAATTTGTTTTTATTATTGAAAATGTAATCTTGAGCGTCCGATGCAGATAGGGGCTTTTCAGTCATTAATCCTACTTTAAGCATGAAAAAGTCTTTTAATACTGAAAGTATTTTAGAGCCAATATGAGTTTGATCTCCGGTTATACCAAATGGTTTTCCTGAACCATCTATATACTCGCAATGCTCGCGTATAATACGAGCGGTTGTAGAGAGTGCCGTAATGCTCATTAATGCAGCTTCACCATTAATCGTATACTCAAAATATTGTCTTTGTTCTTCAGGATTTAATTGTCTAAGAGGCGTTAATATTAGCCGATCAGGAAGGCTCATTTTACCTAGCTCAAATAAATGCCCGGCAAATACAATTTGTTTTATTTGTTCGTCATCTAACTCAAGAGACTTGGCAATTTTTCCTGCCATTTCTGGCAAGTCACCGAGCTCTGCAAATTTTTTGTCGCGTCTTCCTAAAATGACATTTGCCATCACTTTAACCATAGCTTCATAGCTATCAGTCAATTCCTGATAAGCAGCATCGAGCATATCGGCTGTTTGACTTAACTCTGCGGTTCTTGCCGCGACTTTGTCTTCGAGCGAATTATTCAACGCAACCAGTTTTTTGTTTTGCTGATGAGTAACCTGCAAAAGCCGTTTGCGTTCGTTTTCCAAAAACTGCAACTTAAGTAATGATGCTACTTTTGAGCGCAACTCATCATCATCCCAAGGCTTGCTGACATACCCCGCAATTTTTCCTTCGTTGACTGCTCTTATGGTTGACTCGACATCGGAAAAGCCGGTCAATAGTATTCTGCCGATATTGGGCCATTTTTCTTGAACGTTCTTTAAAAATTCGGCGCCATCCATTTGTGGCATTCGCATATCGGATATAACAACATGGATAGGTTGTTCTTCGAGCACTTTGAGTCCTTCCATGCCCGAATTCGCCAAGTGAATATTGAACCCAGTTGAACGAAAAGTACGCCGTAACGCAGAAAGGATATTCTGCTCATCATCAACGCAGAGAATATGAAATTGTGAAGGCTCGACTTGGTACATAGGCTTTAGAATGAAAGTTTTAGTTGATTATAGTCGTTATTTGCCATATTGAGTAATGCTTCTATTTCTGATTCCTCAATCCCCAAAAATTGCATGAGAGCTGTTATATTTGTGTCATTTAAGCTCTTGGCAGGCTCATCAAAGCTTGCTATTTTCGACGCTAGCGCTAACACAGATGCAGCATTATCATTTGGCGTTTCGTACTGTTCAATGTACTTCCCAATACATTGAACGATATCTTCAGGTACATTCCATGACTGCAAAAGCTGGCTTCCTATTTCGGCATGAGTATGATTCAGTATTGACTTTTCCCCAACATAATCAGGCTCTTCAAACTCTTGATTAAACTTTAAAACTTGCTTGTACCGTTCAGAATCTGACCATGCTAAAACGATGACCCCAAATTTATGTAAAATGCCAGAGGTGAGTAATATGTCAGTTGAACATTTAGCTCGCTTGGCGATATGTTTAGCAAAACATCCGGTTTTCAAGCTGTGATCCCAAATACCCTTTCGATCGATAAAGCCCAAATCCAACTTCATCATATCACCATAAACAGCCATTGATAGCACTAAGTTTTTTAAGGAAAATCGGCCAAGCAGTACGCAAGCTTCATTGATAGTGGTAATTTTTCTAGATATTCCATAAAGCGGTGAATTAGCAAGTTTTAATATAGCAGAAGAAAGCGCGCCATCAGTCATTAGAATGTTGGCAACATCTTTTAGCTCGCTTTCCGTATCGTCTAACTTAGCTAACGCAAGTTGTGATGTCTGCTTGAGAGGTGGAAATTTTTTGCTTTTACTAATTATATTATCCATACGTTTCTACTTAAGCTTGATACCCTTGGATTCCAAAAACTCACTTTTTTGATTTCGCAAAACTTTGAGCAGTTCATTCCTAGCAACTTCTTTCTCAATATTTTGGCTAATAATGTATTGCAAGACTTTCTCGAAACCATTCCTTCGCTTTAAGCCCTTTTCGGTCATGTCTCTGCGATCTTGAAACACATCCATAAGAGTTGAGCCGCAAATGCAGTTTCGATAAACCTCTAAAAAATTGATGCCTTCATCTTCAACCGCTTTCAAACCTTTCTTTCCATTAATGTCGACGGTTTCACGGGTGTATTGTTCTACTGATTCATACACTTTACCGCATGTATTGCAATGTTTAGGAAAGGCGGTTTCGGCTAACGCCTTTAATCCAGAGAATAAATCAGAAAGATTTTCATCGCTCATCGTATTAGACTCCTATAGGACCAAGTCCGTGCATTGGGATGGTTAACGTAAATTCGGTACCCACTCCCTCGGTACTATCAACAGATATACTGCCACCGTGATTTTGCATAATGCCATACGATATGGAAAGTCCTAATCCAGTACCTTGTCCAACCGGTTTTGTGGTAAAGAATGGCTCGAAGAGTTTTTGAATATTTTGTTCTGGTATTCCTTTTCCGGAATCTCTAATTTTAATTAAGCAATTATCACCTTCCTTCAGAGTCGTAATAGTGATGACGCCTTTTTCTTCGATAGCATGGCCTGCATTTACTAATAAATTCATAATGACCTGATTGAGTTGGCCTGGAAAACAGTAAATGTCTGGCAACTCAGCAAAATGTTTTTCTACTTCACATTTATATTTAAGATCGTTCCACACAATTTTTAGTGTTTGTTCAATACATTCATTTATATCGGCTTCTTGAGGTTCATCTTCTTGATCAAGGCGAGAAAAGTTTTTCAAGCTTTGAACTATATCTCGAACTTTTTCCATGCCAAAAGCAGACTCTTTTAAAATATCTTCAATGTCGTCTTTTAGATACTCAATATCAAGCTGCTTTTTAAGAGCTTCTAATTTATTTAACTCTTCAGAAAACTCTGCGAGTCCTCTGTCTTTAACATTTTTTTCGAATAATTCCAAAGCTTCAATGTACACCATAAAATCGGTGGCATATCCCTTTAATGATGACAAATTAGAATTAACATAACCGATGGGATTATTAATTTCATGAGCAACGCCGGCGGCTAATTGACCAATAGAAGCCAACTTTTCCGATTGAACGAGTTGTACTTGAGTTCGCTTGAGCTCTTCATAGTTTTGTTCAAGCTCATCCTTGGTGTATCGCAACGATAATAAGTTTCCTATGTGCATCACTAAAAAGTTCATCACCGTGATGTCGCTCATTGAAAAGGGTTCATCGGAATAGGTTTGAATTGAAATGCCGCCTTTTAGTTTGTCTGCTCGAAAGGGCATAAAACACCATTGCTTAGGTTTTTGCCCAATCATTTGTACTTTGCCTTGTGCTATCAGAATATTGATTTCATCTTGGGTTAGCGTCAAGGATATATTTTTTTTCAGCGCATAAGCAGTTAACCCTTTGCCAATACCTGGATTGGTGTTTTCGTCTAACATATGACTTTCAAAATTATCTTTAACATCGACCAAAAATGGGATAACTACCTTTTCATTTTGATATAAGGCAACATAGAAGTTATCAATTTTAATTAAGTCAGACACTATTTGAAAAATTATTTGCATTAGTTCATTTGACGAGCCGCGATACGAGTAGAGTTGGGTAAGCTCAAAGAGAGCACTTTTAATTTTCGCTTCTCTTTTTAGTAAATCGACTTCAGTTTGAAGTTCTGAAATTTGATTTTTTAATAACTGTGATTCGCTAGAAAAGCTTGAATCTTGATTTTTTGCAGCGATAGCATCATTTATAGACTCCTCTTGCTCTCTGACATCATAGTTGAAACTGGCTTCATCTGAAATGGCATACTGGTATAAGTTGTCTTTTAACAAATGATGCAGCAATAAGTAACCGATATGCGTAGTGAGCTTTAATAGGGTAATAATTTGAGCCAAATTAAAAGGGATAGACTTATCTATTGAATAAATGGAAATTCCGCCCTTAATACTGCTTTCGCTAAAAGGAATAAAAATCCATGTAGAAGGGGAAATGCCATTAACTGCAGAATCCATTTTAAGTAAAGCATTAAGCTCTGGTTTATCCATGTATATGAAATGTCTTTTTTGTTCTGCAATACCGTTCAATAATTCAGCTATTTTTTCATGGAGTAAAACGTGTTCTTGCTTAATGGAGTGATGAATTGTTTTAATAGTGTGATCGTCTGCAAATAGTAGAACTTCTAAATTATGATTATCGGTTATTGAAAATACAGCCTCAGTTATTTCAATGAAAATATCTTCTAGCTGATTTTTTGCTAAGTACAGTTGAGATAACGACATCAAAGCAAATTCAGATTCTTTATCTTGAGCCATAGAAGCTTCGCGATGAGCTTTTTGCGCAAGTTTTAATAGTCCATAACTTGAGTCTCTAGATTCTTTTTGTCTCATGCTAAAGCTCCAAGTTTGGATGGATATCTGCCCACATATTTCATTTATTACCCATTTTCACATGGAGCTAATATAACAAGGCGGCTCATCTCACTTCCGGCTAAAGGAATTAACTTGCTGTATAAATTAAAAGATTCATTCGCTATAGCAAGTTTTGATACGGGATCGTTATGATGCTCTTTTAAATGTTTAATTAATTCTTCGGGTAAACATTCAGCAGCGGTTAGTCCCAGTATAGCGGGAAATTCGATATTTAATGCGCTAATCACTATATTGTTTTGCAAAATAACGGTGTCTTCTGAATCTAATACCACTAGGGGTAACGGAATAGAGTCAATGATATGTTGAATAGCTGAAAGCATTTGTTGCCGTGCAGCGATATGCTCCTTCAATTCTTTATTTGATTGTTTTAGATCTTCAGTGAGCTGTTGATTTTTAAGTTTGAGTTCATAGTGACCAAAGGCTTCTTCAATATTTTGTCTTAATAAATCATCATCCCATGGCTTTGACAAAAACTTATAAATCGCGCCACGGTTGATGGCATCAGCAATAGATTCCAAATCAGCAAATCCGCTTAATATGATGCGTATACTATCGGGTTGAATTTGTTTGGCTTCTGATAAAAATTGAGTGCCATCCATTTTAGGCATGCGCTGATCAGATAATATAACGCCAACTCGCTCAGTTTTAAGTATTTCAAGTCCTTCTTGACCTGAGTTTGCGGTAAAAACGGTATAGTTATCCCGTCTTAGCACTCGTTTAACTGATCGAATGATATTTTCTTCATCATCAACCAACAAAATGACTCTAGACTGTTCTAATTGTGGCGAGTTTTGGTTTTCCATAAGTGAATCCAACAACGGACATTATCATTTTAAAGATAGAAGCCTATTGTTGAGAGTCAAGTTATAACAGTAACGCCACTTTGGGTTCTCAAAAAGAGATTATGCTGATAAATGCTGGTTATATAAGAGTTTTATCAAAGGGCTCAATCCAAACTTCGGTGCCTTGATTGAGCGAGAGCTCTGCTGCTTCGAGTACAATAAAACAATTAGCTTGGCCAATACTCGACAAAATTCCACTGCCTTGACTGCCCGTTGTTTTTACCTTCAATTGATGATTTTCATCATAAAAATACACGCCGCGTTGAAAATCTTTTCTTCCAGGGCTTTTTTTAAGGTTGCTATCCAAAATGGCTTTAAACTTGGGACGAGCCGACACGGTACCGCCTTGCATTTTCTGCAAACAGGGTACGACTAGCTGATACAGAGTGACTAACGCCGAAACAGGATTACCGGGTAGGCCAAAAAAGTGTGCTTTGCTTAACTTGCCATAGGCAAAAGGTTTGCCCGGTTTAATTGCAATTTTCCAAAGTTCAATTTTGCCCAGTTCTTCGATAATGGGCTTAATAAAGTCCGCTTCACCCACTGAAACGCCGCCAGATGTAATAATAACATCGGCCCAGTCATTAGCATCGATTAAAGCTTGCTTCATGGTGTCTCTGTTATCGGGTAAGCAGCCTAAATCTTTTACTTCAACACCCAGCCGATTCAATAAAGACAAATTAGTAAAACGATTGCTGTCGTAAATTTGTCCTAACTCTAAAGCTTGTCCAGGTTGTTTGATTTCATCACCACTGGAAAAAACCGCTACTTTAACCTTTTTAAATACTTCTACTTCTGCAAAACCTAGAGATGCGAGCAAACCAATATTAGCGACATTAATTGAGTGGCCCGGTTCGAATAGAATTTGCTCTAAGCCAATATCTTCTCCGGCAAAACGCACATGGTCGCCAACATGCGGTTTAATACCAAACTCAATCACTTCACCAATACTGGCTTCGCCTTGTTGCGAGGTTTTTTCTTGCATCACCACACAATCGGCCCCTTCGGCCATCATGGCTCCAGTCATGATTCGAATGCACTCTCCTTTGCCAAGAGCGCCTTCATACGGAATTCCTGCAAAAGATTTTCCAACCAATGCTAAAGTATTTTGCTCGATTAAATCAGCGGCTCGAAGCGCATACCCATCCATCGCTGAATTATTGTAGTTTGGCACATTTATGGGTGAGCAAATAGTATTAGCTATCACTCTAGAATCAGCTTCAACTAAAGAAACCATTTCCGTTTCAATTAAGGGAGCGACTTTGCTTAACAAGGTTTCAAGGGCGTCTTCAAAACTCATTAATCCGGGTTGATAACAACATTCTTGCGCCATGACATTACTTCTTAAAATGAATTTTTAAAATTTAATTAATTGCTACTTTTTTTGATGAACCATAAACACTGCTGCTTCTACTCGAGAACGCATATTCAGTTTTTTTAATAAATGTTTTACATGAACTTTTACCGTACCATCAGAAATATCAAGTTCACGTGCGATAAGTTTATTGCTTAAACCTAGAGCTATTTTATTAAGAATATCAAGTTCTCTGCTGGTTAAGGTTGCGAGTGGGTTTGGTGCTTCTTTTTCCGGTTTTCTAAGCGCAGTCGCCAAAACCTCTGTGAGTCTATCGCTGATGGCCATTTTACCGACAGCGGCTGCTTTTACTTTTTCTAAAATCAGCTCAGGATCCATATCCTTTAATAAGTAACCATCTGCGCCGGCTTTAAAACAATTAATAACATCGGCCTCATTATCCGAAACGGTTAACATAATCACTTTTGAGCTAATATCTTTAGCGCGAAGTCGCTTTAAGGTTTCTAAGCCGTCTATGCCTTGCATATTTAGGTCGAGCAAAATTAAATCGGGTTCTTCTGCTAATTCGGTTATCAATTTTACTGCTTCGGCACCTGAGCTTGCTTCTCCAATAACTTCTAACTCAGGCTCTAAATCGAGCAATTGCTTAACACCTTTTCGAAATAGTGGATGGTCATCAACCATAAATAAACTGGCACGTTCCATAATCGTCTCTGCTAATAGTGGCATAACATGGCGCTCATTATGGGTAGTTTGGCTATTCAATTGCAAGCAACGAAACCAAACCTTTGATATGGATCAGTGTTCTAACAGCTTGTTAAAACCAGATTTATCTAGGCGGTACTTAAGGAGATATTGGTTGCTACTCAATTAGTAAATAATAGGTAAGTTTGCGCTACCTAATTTGGGGTATTGGTGGCAAATATCTTTGCTCCAGTCACTGATCGCTCTCTCAAAATGAGTTTACATCATAATTTGTGCTACCCCCTTTAGGTAATTGTTGTTAAGCAGAGAGTTACCGATAGTGTCAACATATTTAAAAACCAGTAACGGTGGAGAAAACCATGTCTGACATTCATAAGTGGGATCCCGAAGATTCAAAATTTTGGGAATCCGAGGGTAAAAAAATAGCGAGTAGAAATTTATGGATTTCTATTCCAAGTCTGTTATGCGGCTTCGCTATTTGGCTCTATTGGGGAATTATTACGGTTCAAATGTTGAACTTGGGTTTTCCAATACCTAAAGCCGAATTGTTTTCTTTGATGGCGATAGCAGGCCTAACCGGTGCGACCTTACGCATTCCATCAAGCTTTTTTATTCGCTTATGTGGCGGCCGTAACACCATATTTTTCACCACTGCTTTATTAATGATTCCGGCAATTGGAACTGGTATCGCCCTGCAAGACAAAAACACGCCTTTATGGGTGTTTCAATTATTAGCCTTACTCTCTGGATTTGGTGGTGGTAACTTTGCATCATCCATGTCAAACATCAGTTTCTTCTTCCCGAAAAAACAACAAGGCTTAGCTTTGGGGTTAAATGCGGGTTTAGGTAACTTTGGTGTTACTACCATGCAGATTGTCGTTCCTTTGTTTATGACCTTTGGAGCCTTTGGAGCAATGGGTGGAGACTCAATGACTCTGGTAAATTCTTCAGGTACGTTAATAGGTAAAATTGAAGCAGGTTCAGAAACCTTTATTCAAAATGCGGGCTTTGTGTGGTTGCTTTTATTAATTCCTTTGGCCTTCTTAGGCTGGTTTGGCATGAACAATATCCGCACTAAAGAAGTTTCTCCCGACATTGGTAATCCCATTTCGTCTATGTTAACTATCACCTTTATGTTAGCAATTGGCTTTATTATGGCTCTTATCGGTCTATGGTTGATGCTACCGGAAAGTGCTAACGGCTCTGGCTTTGGAATACCAAAGGAGTTGGTGTTAGTAGGTGTTGTTACAGCTACTGTTTTTGCATTGAAGCTTTTGCCTGGTCAGATTAAGCAATCACTCGACCGTCAGTACAAAATTTTCAATAATAAACATACTTGGGTAATGAGTGTTATTTACACTATGACCTTCGGCTCTTTTATTGGATTTGCAGCATCATTCCCACTTGCGATTAAAGTAATCTTTGGTTATAGCCATGTGATGGTTGACGGTGTGATGACCCATAACACGATTAATCCAAACGGCCCTTCTGCGCTTATGTTTGCTTGGATGGGACCTTTCATCGGCGCACTGATTCGTCCGCTTGGTGGTTGGATTTCTGATAAACTCGGTGGCGCTTTAGTTACACAAGTATGTTCAATTATTATGGTTGGTGCTGCTTTAGGTGTGGCTTACTACATGAAAGCCGCTTACAACTCAGCAACGCCAGAAGAGTATTTTGTTCCATTTTTCGTTCTGTTCTTAATCTTGTTCGCTGCAACCGGTATCGGTAACGGATCAACATTCCGCACCATTGCGATGGTATTCCCGAAAGAGCAAGCAGGTCCTGTATTAGGTTGGACTTCAGCAGTTGCAGCTTACGGTGCCTTTTACATTCCTAAAGTGCTTGGAGAGCAAATTACTGCGACCACTCCAGAAGTTGCATTGATTGGTTTTGCCATCTTCTACGGTGTGTGTGTTTTCGTAAATTGGTATTACTATTTACGTAAATCAGGTGAATTCTATAATCCATAGATTTCGTTTAAGCAGATAAATCCCCGACTGGTTCGGGGATTTTTTGTTCATTCATTTAAAGAAAGAATAGAAGCTTTTTTGTCGAAAAAACGAAATTCAAAAATATATTAGTTTGCAATCTAAAGTCGGGTTGAAGCATTACAAAATAAAAAACAACCAGAGTTTTTCAGGTTCAACATAAATAATGTACAAGAGGTTGCATGGCGTATTTTTCTAAACTATACCAAGCAGTTTTAGGAGCTCCTGCTGCCGCCATCCAAACATCAAAACAGCAGTGGCAAACGGTAGTTGCAACCTTTGTGGCAATTGTCATTGTATCTAGTGTCTCGGTCATTTTGCTTCCGACTGCTATGACTGAAAATCACTTACTGTTAGTTGCTTCAATGGGCGCATCAGTCATGCTGCTTATTGCTATTCCTAATAGTCCATTAACTCAGCCATATCCACTGGTTATAGGGCATGTTGTACCTGCTACTATTGGTGTACTGAGTGCCATGATTCCTGTTTCGATGCCGTTTCAAGCGGCAATTTGCGTGAGTGGTTGCCTCATGGCAATGTTTTTACTCAAGTGCTTGCATCCGCCAGGAGGGGCTGCGAGTTTAGTCCCAGTGATTATGGGTAATGAAGCCATTGGCGGATTCGACTTTGTGATTTTCCCGGTTTTAATGAATGTTTCTATTCTATTATTGGTTGGATGGCTCATTCATCGTTATTGGCTAAAAAAAGAATACCCAGTTCAAGCTGTTGAGCGATTCGATAAAATTCATCAACATCATGATGCCTCACCGTTAATACGGTTGGGCATTGATATTGATGATATGAAAAATGCCTTAGTTGATTTTAATGCCTACTTAAATATTACAACCAAAGACTTAGTTCAACTTTATGGATTTGCTCAACAGCGGGCCTACTCTCGAAAATTTAAAGAAATCCGCTGTGAAGACATAATGAGTCGTGATGTGGCCACCGTTTCTCCCGATACCGAATTAGAAGAAGCGTGGGCATTGTTAAGAAAGCATAAAGTAAAAATATTGCCGGTTGTTGATAATCAAAGACATATTGTTGGCATTATTTCACTGGTAGACTTTTTGAAACGCGCCGATTTAAAAGTTTATGAAGGGTTTGCGGAACGAATCGAAAACTTTATAAAACCGCAGAGAAATATTGCCTCGGACAAACCTCAATGGGTTAAACAGATTATGGCAACTGCAATTTTTAGTGTTAAATCTCAGCAATTGATTGCCACTTTAGTGCCTATTCTTTCTGATTTAGGTTATCACCACGTTCCCATTGTGGACGATGACAATAAGTTGTGCGGTATTATTACTCAATCCGATTTAATCGCAGCCTTGTATTCATCGTCACTATCAGCGTCTGACTCAAATTGAATTTCTTTGGCTGTCTTTATGGGGTGTAAGTATTCTGCATCTCGTTGATCATGTTCAAGAACATGGCCTGGAAACCAAAAGCGAAGTAAGCTGATGAGTCCCAAAAGTTCTTCTTTATTGGCACTCAGTACTTTTTGTTGTAGCTCAGTGATTTCTTTCATGAGTAAAACATGTGCAGACTCATGAATTTTTAAATTAGGGCAATGGTTTCGCTTTAGTAAATATTCTTCAGCAGTGAAGTGGCCTTCTGTATAGGCCACAAGATCGTTTAATTTTTTATATATTTCAGACGCCTCTTCTCCGTTTTCTACTTTTATATAAATGGTATTGATTAACTCCATCATGTGTTTGTGTTGATGATCAATTGCTTTTATATCGGTTTTATAAAATTCATTCCATTCTAGAATAGGTTTTAAAATAGCTTTGTTTTTGACTCTCACTAGGCTTGCAAATTTTTCTTCTAAATTAAAAGGTAACTTAACCAATTTCATTATCGACTGGTGCATCCAAAGCAAGCAAATAAGCGAGACAATAAACATAAACATCCAAGCGCTAGTCCAAAGGCCAGTTATCTCTAACAAGTATCCAAAGATAATAGGGCAGATAAATCCTCCTAAGCCTCCTATGACTCCTACCATTCCTCCTACTACGCCTACTTGATTCGGGTAGTATTGCGGAATATGTTTATAAACGGCTGCTTTTCCAATGCCCCAAATAATTCCTAGTACAATCACTAAAACGGCAAAGATCCAAACATTCGCTTGAAAATAGATTCTGGTTATTCCTTTCGCTATCAATTGGCTTTTCGTTATTTCATCACCTTGCTTTACAACTGCTTCTTGCCAAGTTTCTTTGGTAGGAAAAACTAAAAGCTTCGCTTCTAGGTTTTCAAAAGAATCAGACTTGGTAACGAGCGAATATGATTTAGAACCAATTACAATTTCTGTTTCGTTCACGCTCGTTACTGTGCCAGCCTGAGTTGCCATGATTCCTCTTCCTGAAGAGTATATTTCCATTTTGGGTACTATAAGCATTAGAGAAACGATTACAGATGTTCCCAATACCCAATACATGACTTTTCTCGCTCCCCATGTATCAGACATCCATCCTCCAAGCGCTCGAATCACTCCAGACGGAAATGAAAAAAGCGCGGCCAAAATACCTGCAGTCACTAAGGGTAAATAATATACATTCACAAAGTATGGAACTAACCACTGGGCAAAAGCGACAAAGCATCCAAACACCAAAAAGTAGTAAAGCCCAAATCGCCACACTCTTATTTCTTTTAAAGGAGCTAAGGTATCAGCCATAGTTTTTGCGATGATCTCTGGTTTTTTATTTTTAGTTAAAACAAAAAATCCAATCCCCGTTGCTAAGATCAGCATTGCATATATTTCAGGCAGTCTTCTCCATTGTTCTAAATCAGTTCCGTTATTGGTAAGATCATTTAGAAGGGTTGGCGCAATTAGGCTTGTAAAAGCTGCACCAGCATTTCCCGCACCGAAAATCCCTAAAGCTAAGCCCTGTTTTTCTTTTGGAAACCAAATTGAACAAAACGCTATACCCACAGAAAACGAAGCTCCGGCTAAACCAAAACCAAAACTACAAAGAGCAAAAGATAGAAAAGAATCGGCAAAGGACAGTAAATACATGGGAACTGCACAAATAAGAATCAAAATAGTGAGAACCGGGCGTCCGCCAAACCTATCGGTCAATATTCCTGCGGGTAATCTAAATATCGCACCGGTCAGTACCGGAATTCCCATTAACCAACCTATCTCAACCGGTCCCCAAGCGAATACTTGGTTTGCAGCAAGGTAGGTGACTAACACACCATTGAGCATCCAAACGGCGAAACAAATAGTGAACGCAATCGTACTAACAAACAGCATTCGATAAGACGTTCTAAGATTGAAGGTTGATCCATGTTCCATCAAAATGCACTCTTTGGTGGATAATCACTAACAAATAATTAGGATTAAGCGTAGTAGTTGAGAGCCATTTTTTCCAGTTAGTTAAAGTAGAAAAACATGCTCCGCAATTGCTTGAGTCAAAGCTTAAACGAACGTCTTGGTTTGCGGTTTTATTATCCGTATGACAAGTGTCGAGCGCTTTTTAGTGAAAAGATACAAATTATGAATAAGCATTTGAATTTAAGCATGAGCTGAAATAAGTTGCAGTATGAAACCTTCTGAAACAGATTTTGACTGGATCTCGCATCAAGTGCGAGATGACTTCAACATGGATTCAACCTGAATCCAATCACTCAATATTAACGAGCTTTAATAAAGCAATAGATAAGGAGACATATTTTGAATAAATTATTCATCACACTATTAGTTTTACTTTTAATAAGCTGCAAAGTAGAAAGCGAAAAGTCGGCTTTTGAAGCCAATATGGATGGTGAAAAGGTCTGGGTATTTTCCCAGTTCAATGTCATATCCGAAGCGGACGGTATGGAAACCTATTATTACTACGGAAAAGTCGCCAAAAATATGTATGAGGGGATCAGTCAAAATAAATTGAACCAAGGATTTATTCTGCTGCAAGAAGTTAAATATTGGGGAGAGGGTGATGTGATTTATGAATATAAAGATGGCGAAAACTCAGGTGAGTTAGTATTTCGAATAGAGGACATTTACAAAATTGACCTGGTGAATAAAGAGCCTGTAACGGGTGTAGGTTATGAGCAGTTTGAAGAAGATCAAGAAGCAGACTCAATGGAATAAATGTTTTTTCTAGAATATTCTATATGAAATTATAGCTACTGTACTTACTTATTATTCAAGAAGGCCTGAAATGGAAAAGAAGCTTATTGATTTTAAGGTTATCTGTAATGAAAGTTCAGAATTGTTTTTATTAAGTTAAAAAAGAATAATCATTGGGGGCAACGATTTTCTGAACAAGCGTTTGAAGAGTATAAAAGATTTCTTTGGCTAGCAAAATTAACTAAAAGACGAGTTGTACCATCATTGGTTGTGGATAAAGTCTGGCATTTACATCTCACCTTCACTCAATCGTATTGGGATGATTTATGTGAAGGGGTTATGGGCTTTAAATTTCATCACTTACCTTCTCCGCAATCTAATGATTGGCCAAGCAGAGATCACCAAGACTATTTGAAAACGCTCGAAGCGTATGAACTGGAGTTCGGGGAAAAACCCAACAAAAAGTTCTGGCCTAGAGAAAATGAGCGTAGAGTGTCCATTGTAGAATATGGATTATTGTCGTTGTGTTCAGTTATTCTTCTGGCTTGATGTTCTATAAACGAAGATAGCCTTTCAATAACAGTCTTAAAATGGGTGATAGGGATCTATGTGATCTACAAAATTCTACAATGGCTCTCCAAGAATGCTAAAGGAAACGGTAGTTCAGGCTGTGGTAGCTGTGGAAGTAGCTGTGGTGGAGACTGATTTAAATTTTTTAGTTTAAGCTATTGATTACTTTGACAATGAGCTTTTATCTTCTAGTCTTAGAGTACCTAAAAAAAACTAAATCAAATCATTGAAACAGCACCTATTTGTCAATTTATTGGCCTATTCCTTTTTGATGGCTTCAGGCGGTATTTACGCAAACCCTGCAGAAACTAGGGATATTTCGGCATTATCCTTAGACGAGCTTCTAAAAACTAAAGTTAAAATTGCGACTAAAAGCGAAGAAAGCATTCTCCATAGCCCGTCTACTGTCGCTTTGTTTACTCGAGAGAGTATTCAAAGGCTGCAAATTCGAACTCTTGCTGAGCTTTTGGCTAAGATACCCGGTTTTTACTCAATGTATAATTCGGTAGAAGGTAATGAGTCGCACTTAGTTATGCGAGGTCATGCTCAAAAGTATTCAAGTACTTTGTTGTTGCTCCTAAATGGGCAAAGGCTTAATGATGATTACACCGGTGGCATTAATTATCTATTGAGATATTATCAGCTTAAGCAAGTTGCTCGGGTTGAGGTAATTCGAGGACCCGGCTCAGCGTTATATGGCTCTAATGCATACAGTGGTGTGGTTAATATTATCACCGATTTTCAGCCTGCTGCTGAAGCAGCCTTAGGTAGTTTTAGTAGTAAGGAGTTTGCAGTCAGTAACCGACATAATTTCGCTCCGTGGACTTTCGGTTGGTCAGTGGCTGCTTATCAAGATTCAGGTGATTATTTTAAACCCGTGTTTGATAGAAATGGATTACAAGATGCTACTACTGATCCTAAAAAGCAGTGGCAAGTTGCGATTAGAGTTTCGAATGAATCCAACGAATTTGATTTCACGATTCAACAGTCTTCACGGCAAAACTATTACTTATATCGACGGTTGCGCGATGGCGTAACCGATATCGATTTGTCTGGTTTTTACTTTAACAGTAAGCATTATTTGCTTGCTAATGACAATTGGACCATAACGGGAAACTTAGGATATCAACGAGCTGAACGTGAGGCGATCACCGCGCTAACGGCACAAGGAACTCCACCTTTTATTGAGGCTGACTATTTAAATGGTGAATTATTTGTTTACTCTTCTTTCAATACTGGAGTGGACTTTAGTTATTTTGAAAGCCTTAATTATCAATTAAACTTTGGTTTTTCGTACACTGAAAGCAAAGTTCCAAAAGCTTTTCTTAAAAGCAATTATGATATTTTTGGTAACTTAGATTATCTTGGTGAAGTAAGGCTTTTCGATCTTGATTCACAAAGAGTAGTTCTAGACAAAACCAGAACAATCACCAGCGCTTATTTACAAACACAATCTCGATTAAACGATAAACTTAGGTTGACCGCAGGTGTACGATACGATGCTTATAACGACATCGATAACTCATTAATGCCTAGAGCTTCTTTGGTTTATGATTATAATAAGCGCAATATTTTTAAATTTATTTATGCTCAGGCTTATCGTGCGCCATCGCTTGGTGATTTATACGATGAAGAAAGTGGGCTGACTATTGGAAATGCAGATCTTAAAGCCAGTGAGTTAGAAAGCTTTGAATTGGTTCATATAATTAAAGGAGAGAAGTTTTTAGTCTCAAATACATTATTTAATCAACATCATAAGAACTTGATTGGATTTGCGCAAAACTCAGAAGGAAATGTAGCCTTAGCGAATGTTGCAAGCAATAAAGCGAATGGTTGGGAAATTGAATGGAAGTGGAAGCCTTTGGAGAGCATTGCTGTTTCTAGTTCCTATGCACATATGATGTATAACAAAACGGATTTAGGTAGTGCAATGGATTTACCTAAGTCTGAAGAAATTGCACCAAAAAGTATTTTTAAAACATCATTGGAATATGCATTAGAGAAATGGACATTTAATGTGAACGCTTCCTGGCGCAGTAAAGTTCAAGTATTAAGTAAAAAGAACGATTTGTGGTTATTAGATGCTCAATTGGTCAATGAAATCAGTTCAAATCAAAAATTAAAGTTTGGAATAAAAAACCTACTTAACGAAAACTATACGACATCCTCTTATGTTGTGCTTGGTACTGATAATAATGGCAATACTGTGCAAGAGTTTCCCGCACGTGGCCGTTCAATAGGTTTAAGTTATATTTTGAATTTTTAACTGAAATGTATTATGACCTCAAAAATGTGCCCGTGTTTTAAAGATTACTCTTTTGTTTTTTGATGTGAAATTATTTTTCCTCCAGGAAGTTTTACTTCAGCACCTAGTTGAATCACGAACCCTAATACGTCAATATAATCGGCTGCGCGAATAATTTTTCCATTTTCTATTTCAATAAGTGTTGCTCCTTTTAAAGTAAACTGATTGTTCGTCGCTATTGCAATTCGGTTTTTTATAGGACGACTTTGAATTCCCGTCATTGTCCACTCTGCCAAAGCCGCCTGTTCATAATGATGAACTTTTGTAATTTCAATCTTTATATCACTGGCCCAGTTATGGACATGTTTTATATAGCTTCTAGATTCTTCAATGCCTTTAAAATGATGATTGTTCGGTACATCATGATAAACCATATCAGTTTGAGCTATTGCAATTAGTTTTTTATCATCACCTGATTGCCAAATTTCCATTAGCTGCACTACCAGTGACTCTGACAGCTTTAATTCGTTGGCTATACCGAAGCTTGGGTTGAAAAAAGCCCAAGATGATATGAGTATAAGAAAGATATTTATCTTTTTTTGAAGAGCTAGCATAAAAACTCCTATTTATCTTGATTCGATAAAATGAATAATTAGACTGTCACAAAATATATCGTTAGAAACAAGAAAAAAGCAATCTATCCTTTTAATGAAAAACACATTGTCAATTCACAGCTTTTGTCAGTGCAAAGCAGCTGAACTGCTTTGCAAATAATTCGGTTTGAAACTCAAAAAAACTTGAGTCCCTTGATCTAACCTTTCTATGGAAACTTTGGCTCCTAAGTTTCTAGCTCGCTCTTGCATTATTGCTAAGCCGTAATGATTGAGTTTTTCAGGCGTATCGGGTATTCCAATGCCGTTGTCGATCACTTTTAGGTCAATTTGTCCATCATCAGTTTGGGTTAAAAATAGGGAAATATGATCACCTTTAGAATGATTAACTGCATTTTGCATCGCTTCACGTGCTAATTGGAGTAAATGTATTTCTTCATTGGGACTAAGCGGAATGTTAGTGACTTGATAGTCAAAATCAATTTGAACTTCGGGCCGAAGTTCTCGGTGTTTTTCAACAGTATCCGTTAGGGCAGAAAATAATCCTTCTCCAGTGAGTTGCAATCTAAACGTGGTGAGTAGTTCGCGAAGTTGTCTATAAGCTGAATTCAAACCTGTATCCAACTCCTCAATAATTTCACTTTTAACAGAATTTGCTGGTTCATTGGCTGAGATTCTCTTTAATCGAGTAACCTGAATTTTTAAATAGGATAATGCTTGTGCTATCGAATCATGCAGTTCTCTTGCAATAGTCGTTCGCTCTGTCATTAAAGCCATGCGACGATCTTGGTCTTCTTGATTTTTTAAACTTAAATGAACTGCAAGAAGATCGGCAAATGAGTGTAAAACTTGTATCTTCCATTCTTCTATTGGATCTCCTTTTTCAATACGACAAGAGAGAGCTCCGTAATTCACGTGATCTCTGGTGAGAGGGATTGTCATGGTTGATGAATTGGAGCTTCCTCCAAAGCAGGCTTCACAATTTTCTGGGGCACAATTATTATTGGCGTAATTTTCGCCAACTACTACATGTAAAAATGGTTGTTTTCCTTCTGGTGTCGTTAGGCATAAATCTACATCGTTTATTTGAATTAAGTGAGCTAAGTTTTCAGTCCATTGTTCAAAGTCGAATTCGGTAGGTTGATCTGTTGCAATCGCTTTAGAGGCCTCGAACAAAAATTGCAGCGTTTGTTTTTTGAGTTCAAGCTGTTCTGTTTTTTCTTGGACTCTTTGTTCTAACTGACCGTAGATTTTTCCGAGATCTTTGGTCATTTTGTTAATTACTAATGCTAACACTCCTAACTCATCTTTACTTTCGATGTTAATTCTTGTGGTGAAATCACCTTTGCGAATATTTTCTGCGGCTATCGTTAGCGATGAAAGTGGTGATTCAATTGAGTTCTTTAAAATAACAACGGAAATATAAACGAGAATAATGGTAGCAAACACGGAAATCAGTTGGATAATGCGAATGCTTTTGATGTTGTCTTCGGCGTTAGCTTGGAACGCCAAAACCAATTGATTAACTTGTGCCACAAACTCGCTAATTTTATTTCTTATTTCTTGTTGTGAAATCGGAGAGGTTAATCTACTTTCCAGATAGGGGCGAATTTCTTTATCCCACTGTGACACCACGAGCAAGTATTGGTTTTTTAACTGAATATCGTCAGAAAGAGTAATGTCGCTAGTTAAAATAGCAGATTTAAGTTGATACTCGAACTGATTAAAAAGAGCGTTAAGCTGCTCGGTTGAATTCAAGTGTTTTTGATCGAGGCTGACTTCAAAGGCTATTTGAAAACTCATCATTCTAAGTTTGCCAGACAAGTTAATTGAAGCTGCATCCTTGTCTGCTTGCTCGGCAATCAGAAACGATGAAATCATACTGGTAAGGGCTAAACCTGCTATCAGTAATAATAATGCGCCAACTCGAGTGACAAGAGAGTCATTAAATTTGCCAAACATTTTGCCTATGCTAACCATGCGTGTTCGCTTATTCGAAAATCATTGTAATCTTAGTTTCAATTCTTAAGTGAAATATACCCAAAAAGAACTAGTATTAGAGTGGGTTTGGAGCTCATTCAGCCTAAAGCCGCATTATTTGTATGGAATCGGCAATGAGGCGTACCTACTTAGAGGTATTATAAGACGTTTCTACCTCTTAGGTGCAAAAGCAAATTGATCTAGGTCAACTTATAGTTCCAAAGCTTCACTAAACTGCACAGTGAAATATAAATTTTCATCTATTTGCGCGGTGTTCCGCTGTTTTTAACCGTTATCAATGTTGCATGGCATTGTGTAACTAGGAGTCGAGCATGAGTCACTTTTTGGACAAATTGCAATTTTTCAAACGCAAAAAAGAGTCCTTCTCAAACGGTCATGGTGTCACTACCAATGAAGACCGAAGCTGGGAAGATGGGTATCGTCGTCGTTGGCAGCATGACAAAATCGTTCGTTCAACGCACGGAGTTAACTGTACGGGTTCGTGCAGTTGGAAAATATATGTTAAAGATGGTTTGGTAACCTGGGAAACCCAGCAAACTGATTATCCCCGTACTCGCCCTGATTTACCGAATCACGAGCCTCGTGGCTGTCCGCGTGGTGCCAGTTACTCTTGGTATATCTATAGTGCAAATCGACTCAAATACCCTAAAGTACGTCGTAAATTAGTAGAGTTATGGCGGGCGGCTAAATTGCAACACCAAGATCCGGTTGAAGCTTGGAAATCGATTGTTGAAGATTCAGAAAAAGCCACCTCTTATAAGCAACAACGCGGTATGGGCGGATTTATTCGTGCTAGCTGGCAAGAAGTGAATGAGATTATTGCTGCAGCTAACGTTTATACCACCAAAGTCTACGGCCCTGATCGTGTTACCGGTTTCTCGCCCATTCCGGCTATGTCGATGGTATCTTACGCTGCCGGTGCGCGTTATTTATCATTGATTGGCGGAAACTGTTTGAGCTTTTACGACTGGTACTGTGATTTGCCTCCGTCGTCTCCGCAAGTATGGGGTGAGCAAACCGACGTACCGGAATCAGCCGATTGGTATAACTCAAATTACTTAATTATGTGGGGCTCGAACGTTCCGCAAACGCGTACCCCAGATGCACACTTTATGACTGAGGCACGATACAAAGGAACCAAAACCTGTGTTATCACTTCGGATTATTCTGAATGCTCAAAATTTGGTGATACCTGGCTTGCACCCAAACAAGGTACCGACTCAGCCTTGGCGATGGCCTTCGGACACGTTATTTTAACTGAATTCCACCGCGACACGCCCAGTGAATACTTCACCGACTACGTCCGTCGTTATTCCGACATGCCCATGCTAGTCATGCTAGATGAAGGTGATAAAGGTTTAACTCAAGGCCGTTTCTTACGTGCTTCTGATTTAGCAGATAACTTAGGTCAAGCAAACAACCCTGAGTGGAAAACCATTGGTATTAATGAAGCGAATGGCGAGATGATTTCGCCAAACGGTTCTATCGGTTACCGCTGGGGCGAAACTCCAGAAGCTGGTTCTAAAGAGCGCGGTAAATGGAACATTGAGCCCCGTGATGGTAAATCGGGCGAAGAAGTGACCTTGCGTTTGAGTTTGAAAAACGACAACGACGAAATCGCCAATGTGGCTTTCCCTTATTTTGGTGGCGGCAAACATGAATTGGGTTATTTTGCCCATACCGATCACGATGAAATTCAAGTCCGCAAAGTACCGGTTAAACACGTGAAATTAGCCGATGGAACAACCGCAAAAGTTGCAACTGTATTCGATATGACCTTAGCCAACTATGGTGTGGCTAACGGTTATGACGATGCTAACTGTGCGAACAGTTTTGATGACAACATTCCTTATACTCCAGCTTGGCAAGAAGCTATTACTGGTGTACCACGTGCCGATGTGATTCGAGTGGCTCGCGAGTTTGCGCGCACTGCCGATAAAACCAAAGGTCGTTCAATGGTGATTGTAGGCGCGGCCTTAAATCACTGGTATCACATGGATATGAACTACCGTGGCCTTATCAATATGCTGATTATGTGTGGCTGTGTGGGGCAATCTGGCGGTGGCTGGGCTCACTATGTAGGACAAGAAAAACTGCGTCCTCAAACTGGTTGGACACCACTGGCGTTTGCGCTTGATTGGCAGCGTCCGCCACGTCATATGAACGGTACTTCGTTCTTCTACAACCATGCCAACCAATGGCGTTATGAAAAACTTGAAATGACCGAAGTGGTAGCGCCATACGCCAATAAAGAAAAATGGTCAGGTTCGATTATTGACTTTAATGTTCGTGCCGAAAAAATGGGCTGGTTACCTTCAGCGCCACAGCTTGGAATGAATCCATTGCAATTGACTCGTGATGCGGCAGCCGCTGGCATGGCTCCGAAAGATTACGCGGTGAAAATGTTGAAAGATGGCTCACTCAAGTTTGCTTGTGAAGATCCGGATAACCCTCAAAATTTCCCTCGCAATATGTTTATTTGGCGTTCGAACTTACTCGGTTCTTCTGGTAAAGGCCATGAGTATATGTTGCGTCACTTACTTGGTACCAAACACGGTTTGCAAGGTAAAGACCTTGGCGAAGACGGTGGTAAAAAGCCAGAAGACGTAGTTTGGAACGACCAAGCGCAAGAAGGTAAAGTCGACTTGTTAGTCACGCTAGACTTCAGAATGTCGACCACTTGCTTGTATTCAGACATTGTTTTACCTACGGCCACTTGGTACGAGAAAAACGATATGAATACTTCCGATATGCATCCGTTTATTCATCCTTTAACTAAAGCGGTTGATCCTGTTTGGGAAGCGCGTAGTGACTGGGATATCTTCAAAGGTATTGCTAAAGAGTTCTCTAAAGCCGTTGAAGGTCACCTTGGTGTTGAAAAAGACTTGGTAACCTTGCCAATGCACCATGATACACCGGCAGAGCTGGCCCAACCATTTGGCGTTAAAGCTTGGTGGAAAGGCGAATGTGATTTAATTCCGGGCAAGACTGCGCCAGGAATGATTGAAGTTGAGCGTGACTACCCGAATACTTATAAGCGTTTCACTTCGATAGGACCATTACTAGAAACCATAGGTAACGGCGGTAAAGGGATCAGCTGGGATACCAAAGAAGAAGTGAAGTTCTTGGGTGATTTAAACCGACGTCATGTCGAGGAAGGTGCGCATGAAGGCCGCCCTCGATTAGAAAGCGCGATTGACGCAGCTGAAATGATTTTATCGTTAGCACCAGAAACCAACGGACACGTAGCGGTAAAAGCATGGGAAGCCTTAGGGCAAATCACCGGACGCGATCACACCCATTTAGCCAAACCGAAAGAAGAAGAAAAAATTCGCTTCCGTGATATTGAAGCGCAACCTCGAAAAATTATTTCTTCTCCTACTTGGTCAGGGCTTGAAGATGAGCATGTGAGTTACAACGCAGGTTATACCAACGTGCATGAATACATTCCTTGGAGAACGGTGACTGGACGTCAGCAGTTCTATCAAGATCACGAATGGATGAGAGATTTTGGCGAAACTATGTGTGTGTATAAGCCGCCAATTAACTTGAAAACCACGCAGCCGATTATGAACAAAAAGCCAAATGGTAATCGTGAAATTGCGCTGAACTGGATCACGCCACATCAAAAATGGGGTATCCACTCAACTTACTCTGACAACTTATTGATGCTGACCTTATCTCGTGGTGGCCCAATTGTGTGGATGAGTGAAGATGATGCGAAAGCCGCTGGGATTGAAGACAACGATTGGATCGAAGTGTTCAACGTAAACGGTGCAATTGCTTGTCGTGCGGTGGTATCGCAACGCGTACCAGAAGGTATGGCGATGATGTATCACGCTCAAGAGCGGATCGTAAATACGCCCGGCGCAGAAACCACACAAACTCGTGGCGGTATTCATAACTCTGTAACTAGAGCGGTTATGAAACCAACTCATATGATTGGTGGGTATGCGCAACAAGCTTACGGCTTCAACTACTACGGTACTGTAGGTTGTAACCGCGATGAGTTTGTAATTGTGCGTAAGATGAATAAAGTTGACTGGTTAGATACAGAGTAATTGGTGAGGTAACTAATAATGAAAATTCGTGCACAAATCGGCATGGTTTTAAATCTCGATAAATGTATCGGGTGCCACACCTGCTCGATCACTTGTAAAAACGTTTGGACCTCGCGTGAAGGTATGGAATACGCCTGGTTCAACAACGTAGAAAGTAAACCCGGTATTGGTTATCCCAAAGAGTGGGAAAACCAAGACAAATGGAACGGCGGTTGGAAGCGAACTAAAGGCGGTAAGCTTGAACCTCGTCAAGGCGGTAAGCGTAAAATTCTAGCGAATATTTTTGCGAATCCAGACTTACCTGAAATTGATGATTACTACGAGCCGTTCGATTTTGATTACCAACATCTGCACACCGCGGGTGAAAGTAAACATCAACCTACCGCGCGTCCACGCTCATTGATCTCTGGTCAACGCATGGAGAAAATTGAGTGGGGTCCAAACTGGGAAGAAATTCTTGGTACTGAGTTTAGTAAACGTCGTAAAGATAAAAACTTCGATCAGGTTCAGGCTGACATTTATGGTCAATTTGAGAACACCTTTTTGATGTATTTACCACGCTTGTGTGAACACTGTTTGAATCCTGCGTGTGTGGCTTCTTGTCCATCGGGTGCTATTTACAAACGCGAAGAAGACGGCATTGTATTGATTGACCAAGACAAATGTCGCGGTTGGCGTATGTGCGTATCAGGCTGTCCGTACAAAAAGATTTACTACAACTGGAAAACCGGAAAATCAGAAAAATGTATTTTCTGTTACCCCAGAATCGAAAGCGGTCAACCGACTGTTTGTTCTGAAACCTGTGTCGGTCGTATTCGTTACTTAGGCGTGTTGTTATACGATGCCGATCGCATCGAAGCGGCTGCATCGGTTGCGGATGAAAAAGACTTATACGAAGCACAATGCGATATCTTTTTAGATCCTAGCGATCCAGAAGTGATCGAAGCAGCGCGTAAAGAAGGTATTCCTCAAGCATGGCTTGATGCAGCGGTTGATTCACCGGTTTATAAAATGGCGATGGATTGGAAAGTAGCATTACC
>JBFHSP010000019.1:0-27459 GCA_041591085.1 Kangiellaceae bacterium
CATCATTAATTAGAGATCTTATATCTGTCTCTGCTGGACCAATTGCCTGAGAGCCATCTTCGGGATTGACCTGAATAAATTGGCCTTGAATTTTAGCTAAGTAGTGGTTTCCAATAACAGTACGAATAATACGCAGCTCTTCCCAATTTGATTGCAACTTAACGAATGGGATTTCGGTAAGAGAGTACTGTTTTACCGATAATTGAGAAAAAGCCTCTGAGTATCCTGGTTTAATAAAGAAAAATAATCCGGTCACAGTCCAGCCGAGAAAAGGTAAAAATAAACAGACTCCAAGCCACTTGTGGATTTTTGGTAATGTATTTTTGGACATTTTAGAAAAACGATTGATAAGGTTGTAATGGCAGGTTACTCGAGTTGAATTCCATTGAAAAGAGAGAGTTTAATAAACCTTATATTACAGGTGCATAGCAATGATGTTATTTAGAAAGTCTAAATGGTCTCTTGTCAGTCCGACAAACTGAAATGCGACTTTATTGTCAATTCTTCTTATAATTTTAATGAAACAATCGAACTCTTCTCCATTAAACTCAAAAAAGCATGAGCCTTCATAATTAGATTGCAAAAATATGGGATTGCCTTTTTTGATTTCCGCAAGCGCACCTCCTACGGACATATTTGTAGCAACAACTTCAATGTATTGATTTTTAACATTTATGGTGAGCGGCAGGTGTACATTCACTCTTAAGTGTTGGCGTCTTTCGTCAGAATTAAGCATGGTCAGTTTTTCATTGATGTTTTTATAGAGCATAGTCAATAAACACCATTTAATAAAAATAAATGAATACCTTTTCAAGAGTAATTTATATAACCGAATGTTATGAACATAAATATAAAGGTCATTTGAGATAACTCAGCTAACGCTTTTAGTCTTACATTTGTCGAAAGCAATTAGAGTTAATCCTCATGATTTATTCCAATATTTTAGAAACCGTTGGAAATACCCCAATTGTAAAGCTGAATCGAATTGCTCCCAAGGGGATAAATATTTTTGGTAAGGTTGAGTCGTTTAACCCGATGGGGTCAGTAAAAGACCGTTTGGCACTAGCCATGATTGAAGATGCTGAAAGAAAAGGAGTTTTAAAACCAGGTCAAACTGTGATTGAAGCAACCTCTGGTAATACCGGGATCTCACTCGCTATGGTCTGTGCCACAAAGGGGTATCCATTTGTAGCGACAATGGTGGAAACCTTTTCATTAGAACGTCGAAAAATTATGAAAGCATTAGGAGCCAAAGTATTGTTAACTCCTGCAAAAGACAAAGCTTCTGGTATGGTTGAATTGGCAGAAAAGCTGGCAAAAGAAAATGGATGGTTTTTAGCCAAGCAGTTTGAAAATCAGGCGAATCCTGCTTATCACCGAAATACTACTGCGCCAGAAATTCTTAGGGATTTTGCCGGGAAAACGCTCGATTATTTTGTCAGTGGTTATGGTACCGGTGGCACAATTACAGGAGTAAGTGAAGTCCTAAAAATAGCAAGGCCGGACCTTAAGGTAATTGCAGCAGAGCCTAAAGTTGCTGCCTTGCTTGGAGGAAGCGATTGGCAACCTCACAAAATTCAAGGTTGGACCCCTGATTTTATTCCCAAAGTATTTAATCGAGACGTTATTGATGAAGTAATCGCTGTGTCTGATGAAAAAGCGCGTGATATTTCTCTTGCCTTGGCTCGCAAAGAAGGTCTATTTGTTGGCATTTCTGCAGGAGCTACCCTTGCCGCGGCTTTGCAAAAAGCGAAATCAGTTCCACAAGGAAGTAGCTTTTTAGTGATGTTACCTGATACCGGCGAGCGTTATTTAAGTTCGTTTTTGTTTGACGGGATATCTGTTGATTCTGATGTGCTTTAATTGAAAAAGCGTTTGCTACCTCTAAAATCAACTCGAGACAATTTCATTTTATGATACTATCGAGCAACTTAAAAAATTGAGGCTCGTTAGATTATGGGACTATGGGTAAAAAATGCGTTTGTCTTAATCGTTATTTGTTTGAGTGTTTTTACTCAAGGATGCAGTTACTTAAATTCAACCACTACTAGTGATACAAAAGTAGTTTTAGACCAGTTATTTAAAGAATACGACGCTTTGCAAAAAATAGAATCCACTACCACTTCATCTGTTGCTCATGAAAATGAGGTTGGGTTTTTAGGTTTCAAAACCCAAAGCATTGCTGAAATGAATGTGTCTGCCGGAAAGCTACGTCAGCTATTAGTTCGAAGTGATCAATTAGAGATAGAACAATTGACCGAACAGCAATTGATCAACCTGAAGTTATTTCAATTTGTATTAAAAAGTAGAGTTGAAGCTATCGATTTTCAAGCTTATTTATTTCCAATGATGGGCGACACACCATTCTTCTTTGAACTGATTCGTTTGCCGGATGTTTATACCATAAAAAATAAAGCATCGGCCCAAAGGTATATTCGCATTTTAGAAACCATTCCGAATTATTTCGAAGTCGCTCAATCTAATTTTCAACACGCCATTATGAAAGGCTTATTGCTACCGAAAATTGTAGTGGCGGATTTAGACAAACCCTTATTGGGATTTATAGAGTCTGATCAAATGCTTCTTAAGCCATTTCAAAATACCGAGTTTCAAACGGAAGCTGCTGATGCGGCTTTAGTTATCAATGAAAAGGTTATTCCCGCGTTAAAATCGTTTAATCAATTTTTAAAAGAAGAGTATATTGCAAAAGCGCGAGAAGATATTGCCATTACTTCAGTTGCAAATGGAGCAGAATATTATCAATCGCAAGTGAATTATTATACAACGTTAAATTTGTCAGCTGATGAAATTCATCAAATAGGCCTTAATGAAGTTTCTCGTATTCGCAGAGAAATGGAACAAGTCATTGCATCTAGTGGATTTAAGGGGAACTTTGCAGAATTCATTGAGTTTTTAAGAACAGATCCTCAGTTTTATGCAAGCTCTGCTGAAGATCTTCTTAAAGAAGCAAGTTTTATTGCAAAAAAAATGGATGCCCAGTTGCCTCGCTTTTTTACTAGGTTGCCTCGTCAGCCTTATGGTGTTGAACCTGTACCGGAGGCAATTGCGCCACGTTACACTACAGGTCGATACGTTGGGGCGCCTTTGCAAAGTGAAAGAGCAGGCATGTATTGGGTCAACACCTTTGCACTAGATAAACGTCCATTGTATGTGTTAGAGGCGTTAACTTTGCATGAGGCAGTTCCTGGCCATCATTTACAAACAGCTCTTGCTCAAGAGTTAGAAAATGTACCGGATTTTCGTAAGCGTTTATATATTTCGGCGTTTGGTGAAGGCTGGGCTTTATACACGGAAAAGCTAGGTATTGAAGCTGGATTTTATAAAAATGCTTACAGCCAGTTCGGACGATTATCTTACGAAATGTGGCGTGCCATTCGGTTGGTAGTGGACACGGGAATGCATACAAAGGGGTGGAGCAGAGAAAAGGCGATACAGTTTATGGCTGATAACACTGCACTTTCCAAACACAATGTCACCACCGAAATTGATCGTTATATTTCTTGGCCTGGTCAAGCTCTCTCATACAAGCTTGGTGAAATTAAAATTGTAGAGTTAAGAGCAAAGGCTGAAACCGAGCTTGGTGAACATTTTGATATTCGACACTTTCATGATCGTATTTTAAAAAATGGTGCGGTTACTTTACAGATGTTAGAAACCGATATTGATAAATGGATAGAAGAAGAGAAAGCTCGCTAATCGACGTTGGCGAGTATTGTCCTATTTAGGGCTTTTCCCAATCTAAGCTAAAGCCATTTAAGTGAGTTTTTCCTTGAAAAACTTCAAAGCGACTGCCTAATGCAACGGCCAAATTTTCAAGTTGTTTTTTATGCTCATCTTTAATTAACGGGCCTAAATAAACGGCTCTAAAAAAGTTTTCTCTAATCGGGAGCCACCATTGGTCGCTTGATGCTTTGACTAACACGCGCCATTCTTTAAATTGACGTTTATCTTTGTTATCGGTTAGCAATGAATCAATTGGGCTTGTTGTTTCTTCTGATATTTCCCCACACATTTGTTTAATAATCGTTCTTGGATTAATCGATGCAAGTGGTTTCTGGGCATAGTTGACTGGTTGTATATTTAAATTATCGACTTCGTCTGGAAATGCAAACTTGATCGCAGCGCCGGTAAATCCTTTTGCTTGATACTGCCAAAGCAGATCTAATCCGAGGGTGTTATATAACTGAGCTATTTTAAGCTCAGCAACAGCTCGGTACCATTTTCTTTGTTCGCTACTGGCCTCTCTATAGTGCTGTTCGATTAAATTAGGTAACAAGCTACTTAGTGCTTGTTTTACTTCAGATGGATCATTAAACCGATTTTCAGCCCGCCATCGTTGTTCGGCTTTATAAATCGGGTTGCTTGGATTGCCTGCTGGCATGCTTCTGCCAAACACATTGCTAGTAATATGATGAACAGATAGATCGAATAGCTCGTTTTTATCAAACTCAAGGGTATCTTGAAATGCCGGTAAATAAGGATCAGATAACTCAACAAGTGACTTAATCGGCAAAGCTCGTTTTTGCATGACTTGCGCAATCAGTTCAAAGGGGCCAAAAAAATACAATGAAGAGGGCGGCTGCAAAGTTAAAAACCAAATTTAGTTATTTATGAACAGGATAGACGATTTTTTTTAAGAAATCTTTCAAAACACTTGCAATCTACTTGTCTAAGTAGTATTAATTTAGGCAGTAAACACATAACTAGGAAACGCTATGCGTGATTTAACCATTAGACAGCAAGAAGTGCTTGATATATTGCGCGATTTTATTGAAGAAAACGGTATTGCACCCACTCATGCTGAGTTAGCCGATTTGTTAGGCGTAAGCTCGACTAAAGCCGCTGCCGATCATCTAAAAGCTTTAGCCAAAAAGGGCGTAATTAGGTTGCACAGTGAAAAAACACGAGGAATTCAAATACTTGCCGGTGAAGTGGAAGAACTCCCTCTTATTGGTTATGTTGCGGCAGGCTTACCAATAGAAGCTGTTGAAAACGTAGAGCGTTTTGTCACTATTCCTGAAGTTTTACGTCGTAAGAAACCTACATTTTTGCTTCGTGTTCGCGGAGACAGTATGAAAGATGCTGGTATTTTAGACGGCGATCTCATCGCAGTGCGTAAATCACACACGGCTGATATTGGGCAGATTGTCGTGGCGAGGATTGATGACGATGTCACAGTAAAGCGCTTGGGCCGAGATAAGGGACAAGCGGTGTTATACCCTGAAAATGAAGAATTTAGCCCAATTTACGTAAGCCCTGAGCACTTGGTTATTGAGGGGCAGTTTGTAGGCTTGATTAGGGCATAAGCTTTTAATCTAAAGGCCACCACTTGTTGTGGCCTTTAATATCCTTTCCTTAATTGACTTGATCGAGTCTAAATATTTCATCTAATCGTAATATTTTACGGTGAGTTGCGGTAAAATAGCGGCTACTTTAGTTAATATTTTTGTTCTTTTATGAAACTTGTCGTTAAATTGTTCCACGAAATTCTGTTAAAAAGTAAACCAGTAAGAAAGCTTTTGATAAAGCAGCTTCACTATAATCTGGAAAATATACTCAAGCCTATTAATAACGATATTAAGGTGTATCGCTTTTGGGATAAGCTTGAAATCAAAATTCCAGATTCGGTTAACCAAGAGTCTTGGCTCAATATTAAAGACTGTTTGCAATGTATTCCAGGTATCGACTTTATTTTAAAAGTTGATGCTACTGAGTTTACTTGTTTAGACCACCTAGCCGATATTTGTGTTGAAAACTTTTTAGACGAGATCAGCAATCAATCTTTTTGTGTGAGAATTAAACGAAAAGGAAAACATGAGTTTTCATCGATCGATGCAGAAAAAAAAATTGGCGGTCGTTTATTAGCTAAAAGTCATAAAGCTCGCGTTGATTTACACAAACCTCAGATAACCGTTAAGTTAGAAATCAATGGTCAGGAAGCCTATTTAGTTAAAGAAAAGATTTCTGGGCTTGGCGGGTATCCGTTAGGGAAACAAGAAGCCGTTCTTTCACTTATTTCAGGTGGCTTTGATTCAGGTGTGGCAAGTTACCTGATGATTAAGCGAGGCGTAAAAACGCATTATTGCTTTTTTAATTTAGGTGGGATTGCTCACGAAATTGGTGTTAAACAAGTGGCTTACTATATATGGAAAAAATTTGGCTCTTCGCATCGAGTTAAGTTTATTTCAGTTCCTTTTGAATCTGTCGTTGAAGAAATATTAAAAACCGCAGATGTTTCGGTCATGGGCGTTCTACTTAAACGAATGATGTTAAGAGCTGCAGATCACGTAGCAAAAGACCAAGGTTTAAATGCCTTGGTGACAGGAGAGAGCATTGGCCAGGTTAGTAGCCAAACCATCACTAATTTAAGCGCAATTAATTCTGCAACTGACTCGCTAGTGATAAGACCGCTAATCACTATGGATAAACAAGATATTGTTGCTATGGCAAAGTCGATTGGAACGGAAGAGTTTGCGGCCAATATGCCAGAGTATTGTGGCGTAATTTCTCAAAAACCTTCATCAAAAGTTAAAATGGAGAAGGTGTTAGCCAGTGAATCAAAGTTTGATTTTTCTGTACTAGATAATGCACTTGCTAATTTTAAATTGATCTCTATCGAGAAAGTGCTTGATGGCCTTGATACTAACACCGATGTTGATGTTAAATCAGTTCCAGCAGTTGATGAGATTATCATTGATATTCGACATCCCGAAGAGCAGGAGCAATCGCCGTTACAATTACATCACAATGCAGTGGTTAAAGTTCCTTTTTATTCAATTAATGCCCGATTTAGCTCCCTCGATCAAACCAAAAATTATTTGCTTTATTGTGATAAAGGCGTAATGAGTAAAGTTCAAGCCCATCACCTTAAAGTGCAGGGCTTTGCAAATGTCAAAGTGTTGCGTTTGAGTTAAAATTACAATGCCTAAGCGCAGCTTAGGCTTTTTCCACTTCTTAACTCATCAATGCCATCGTTATTCTCGTCTTTCGATAATTCTATTCGCCCACTTTTGGCAACAAATAAAGCTCTTGCGTATTGCTCGTCTTTATTTAAGCACAAAATAAAAGTGCCATTGTTATGCCAGGTTATGCCCTGCGGTAAAAAACGAATTGGTGATGATTTTCTAAAAGAGCTCCATTGAATAGAAATTTGTTGCTCTTGTTGGGGATAGTAGCTGACTAAGCGATCTTCATTTTCATTAAACTGATTATCATTGTTGGTATCCACAAATAACAAGTATCCTTTTTCCCAGTTTTGATCACAAGTTGAGGCTTTCGATGCTCCACAAAGAACATAATTTGCACCATGACTAATGGCATCGCTACGGGCTGATAACATAATTGAGTGCAATCTTTGAGCTTCAGCATCGATTTTGTTTTTATCGGTCAAATGCTTAAAGCCTGGAATTGCAAAACCAGCTAAAAGAATTGAAACAGAAGAAGCAAGTAGAAGTTCGAGTAAAGAGAATCCTTTCTGATTTGAATAGACACTTTTTTTAAGCATATTTAAATTTCCTTTTTGAGTATCGTACTGCCATGTACGGTGCATATCATAAAAGAAAGCTGAAGGGCAAAACTAGCCACATACCGCTAAAGTTTTGTAAGAAATCCTCCCTTAATTGGGTAATCGTTTTATGGAGTAAGGCTTTATTGCATGCAAGGAGATATTTGTTATCCCTAGTTCAGGCGAGTTAATCTATCCCAAGTTTTTTGCATTTGTATCGAATAGTACGAAAGCTAACCCCTAATAATTCTGCGGCTGCGGTTTTATTTCCGCCAGTTTCAGCGAGAGCCTTTTCAATTTCAAGTCGCTCGATGTCTTCTAAATATTCATCGAGAGGTTGGTCTTGTCTTCCACTCTTAAATTCGGCAGCACTCATAGAGCTGGATTGTGCTGAGTTCATGGTCAATGTGAGATCAGATGCATCGATGATGCCATCTGAACTTAGGGTTACAAGTCTTTCTAGATTGTTTTCTAATTCGCGAATGTTTCCTGGGAATGGATTGGTTTGTAATTTTTTAATGGCATCATTGGTAATTGTATAGTGTTTAACGCCATTTCGCTGAGCTAAACGTGATAGAAAATACTCAATTAATTCTGGAATGTCTTCGACTCTATCTCGTAACGGAGGGACGAATACCTCAATAACATTAATACGATAAAATAAATCTTGGCGAAAGCTGTTAAGTGCCACCATTTGTGATAAGTCTTTGTGAGATGCTGACAATAGTCTAACATCGACTTGAATTTCTTTGTGCGCACCGACTGGTCGAACGGTTCTTTCTTGTATAGCGCGTAGGAGTTTGACTTGCATGGCTAATGGCAAATCGGCAATTTCATCTAAAAATAAAGTTCCTCCATCGGCAGCTTGAAAAAGTCCTTGTTTATCGGAGTTTGCACCGGTGAAGGAGCCTTTTACATGACCAAAAAATTCACTTTCCATCAACTCACTTGGAATAGCTCCGCAGTTTACTGCAATAAAAGGTTTGTGTTTTCTTGAACCGTTTTTGTGAATAAGCCTCGCCACAACTTCTTTACCTGTACCTGACTCTCCTCTAATAAATACCGGCGCTTGGCTTTTAGCAACTTTAAGGATCAATTGTTTAAGCTGCTTCATTATTTTGGTACTGCCAATGAACTGACGCGCTGTAGTTATAGATTTACTTGAATCTTGTTCTAAATCTCCAGTAGATTGTTGATTAGTCGCAACAGCATTGCCGACTAAATTACGCAGTTGATTAAGATCGATGGGTTTAGAAAGGAAATCAAAAGCACCAAGCTTCATTGATTCAATAGCTGTTTCAATATTTCCGTGAGCGGTGATGACAGCAACTGGGATGTCTTTTTTCTGTGATTGTAAAAAGCGTAATACTTCTAAGCCATCGCCATCGGGAAGGCGCATATCAGTTAAACAAATGTCAAAGTCTTGTGATTCTATTAACTTTAAAGCTTGGCTGATATTTTTAGCGCTAACACAGTCGAGTCCCATTCGAGTTAAGGTAATCGTCAGTAGCTCTAAGATATCCGGCTCATCATCAATGATCAGGGCTTTAATTCGACTCATAATGCGTTCTCTTGTACAAAGGAGATCCTAAAACAGCTACCGCCATTGGGAATAGGCAAATAGTCGAGTAGGGCACTGTTAGCTTCACAAAGTTCCTTAGCGACATATAAACCCAGTCCGGTACCAGTAGGGCTAGTGGTGAAAAATGGCTCGAATATTTGTTCGGCCACTTCAGGCAAAATACCTTCGCCTTTATCGATAATATCTAAGTAAGGTTGGTTGTTATTAAAGGAAACTCGACCAATTAGACTCAACTGTGCCTGTCCTGTTTTAATAAGACTGTACCGTAGTCCGTTTTCGGCTAAATTGGTAATTACTTGATTAAGCTGGATTGGGTCAAAACTTATCAGCAAATCTTCAGGTGCAACATTAATGGTTAACTCAAGTTTTTCAGCTTGGTTTTTTTGTAGCTCCTCGGCTAAATGACCAAGAAAGTTGGCTAAGTTGATCGATTGTCTTACGCTTTTTTTTCGTTGCGATAATTGCATAATGTTTTCGATGATTTGATTGACTCGAATTGAGTTTTTTTGAATCATTCCAACCAGTTTCTTATCTTCGTTATGAAGTTCAGGCGACTCTAACAAAAGCTGAGCAGCGTGACTGAGTGCTCCAAGAGGATTTCTTATTTCATGGGCAATTGAAGCGGTGAGGCGCCCTAAGGAAGCCAGTTTTAAATTTTGAGCTTGAAGGGTGGTTTGTGTCATATCTTCTAAAAATATCAGCCAACGGCTTTGTTCATCACTAACGTGTGAAAATGTGATCCGTATTTTGGGACCGGTAACACTGGGTCTAAAACTAGCTGAGTCTTTGCCAGATTTTATCCACAATTTAAATAATGTATGTAATTCGTTATTAACCAATCGCAAATGTTGTCCTTGGACATGTTCAGGCATTTCAAGTAATTGCCAAGCGGCGGTATTAATAAATTGAATTCGGTTGGTTTCATCGATAACTAAAATGCCGGTCTTCATATATTGAATGATTTGTTCATTCAATTTTTCCATTGTTTGTAAATCGGCAACCGTTAGTTCTGCTTCTCGCTCACTTTGTCGTAGGCGTTTTGCGGTTAACAGCGCGAATAATGCAATAGCGAAATAGGTGGCCCCTAAAAGTCCTGCTTGGGTAATTGAATCAACCCCGGTTTTTCCTTGAAGTTTTAAATAAATGGCTTGGCTTAATACGGTGCTGGTAGCAATCGCGGCAAATATTAAAGAAGATGGTTTCGCAACCAGCAAACAAGCCGCTGAAACTGATACGGCCATTAAAATGCCTAAGCCACCTCCTAGGTCGCCACTTACATACATTAAGGAGGCAACAATAATAATATCGGCGAAAACTTGCAATTCAACAGAACGATCAAAATTAATTAATTTCTTTGAATTGACTATAAAAAATAAAATATTAGCCGAAATGTTGAGTAAGCAAATGCCGTTAAACAGCGCCATATTTTCTTTCGGAAAAAAGAATGAACTGGTGGTAAATGCCGATAAAGTCCACAAGAACAAGGCAACGGCAAGGCGATACAAGGTATATATTTGGAGTGCTCGCCATGAGGTATTGGAATGTTCTTGTTCGAGTCGATTCATATAAAAAAGTTTGAGTGGATGCGTTGTAACAATAGCTTTAATTAACCCGAAATAAAAGATAAAAATCTAATTAATCAATAGGTTGCAGAGCAATGCAAAAACGATCATTTTATAAAAACGCGCACTTTAGCATTCTTTTGAATACTATGCCTATGTTATGATTTGGCTTTATTCATTGTTTGAGTCTTAAAATGAACCAAGCGCAAATTGTAGCCGAAATGAAAGTGCTTCCTCGTATTGAACCATCATTTGAAATTAGGCGCCGTATTGATTTTATAAAATCGACATTAAAATCATCGCAATTAAGAACGCTTGTTCTTGGCATTAGTGGGGGTATTGATTCATCAACCTTAGGGCGATTAACTCAATTAGCGGTGGACGAACTAAACCAAGAGCATCCTGATTTATCGTATCGATTTATTGCTGTTCGATTGCCATACATGACTCAAGCCGATGAGCAAGAAGCACAATTGGCTCTTAATTTTATTCAGCCGAGTGAACGAGTGACTGTAAATGTAGGCGCTGGTTCGGATGCCATTCATGAATCAGTTATGCAAGGGTTAGTTGAAAGCTCATTTGAACACGATCCAAACAAAGTTGATTTTGCTAAAGGCAATGTCAAAGCAAGAACTCGAATGATTGCGCAATATCACATTGCAGCGTTAACTCAAGGACTTGTTTTAGGAACGGATCATTCAGCTGAAAACATCACCGGTTTTTATACCAAGTGGGGTGATGGTGCTTGTGACTTAGCACCTTTATTTGGGCTTAATAAACGTCAAGTCAGGCAAATAGCGACCGAGTTAGGCGCTCCTGAAAGATTAGTTAACAAAGCACCTACGGCAGATTTAGAAACCCTAAAACCAGGCAAAACTGATGAAGATGCGCTTGGATTAAGCTACGATCAAATTGATGATTTTCTTGAAGGCAAAGT
Source organism: Kangiellaceae bacterium (assembly GCA_041591085.1). Taxonomy (GTDB): domain Bacteria; phylum Pseudomonadota; class Gammaproteobacteria; order Enterobacterales; family Kangiellaceae; genus Pleionea. The sequence goes on from JBFHSP010000019.1 coordinate 11,607, forward strand.
GGTGAATCAAGAAGTGAGCGATAAAATCATAGGCATTTTTACCAAGACTCAACATAAAAGAAAGCCCATTCCAACCATTTATGATATGTAAACAATCGATTAAACTAACAGTAGGGTCTGTTGACCTTTTGCGTTCAGATTTTGTTCAAAATATAAGTGTTCTGAGCGCGACCTGAGGAGTAAAACATAGTTTTTCTATGCGCATGACGAGCAACAAAGCGCAGAACACTTTTAAATGAACCCAGAGGGCAGCGTTTGATTGAGATTTCTACGGTGTTATCGCCAATTTGTGTAGAATAACTACACTGTATTGACTCTGTCTTGTAGAAATCCCATTCAACCTGCTGCAAAAACAAACTCAAAAGGTCAATAGACCCTAATGCATTCATTGGATAAAAATTAAGATGAAAAAAGTTGAAGCCATAATAAAACCATTCAAGTTAGATGATGTTCGTGAAGCTTTAGGTGAGATCGGTGTAACCGGAATGACGGTGACTGAAGTAAAAGGGTTTGGAAGACAAAAAGGACATACCGAACTTTATCGCGGCGCTGAATACATGGTTGATTTCTTGCCAAAGGTAAAAGTGGAAGTGGTTATTGCCGATGAATTAGTCGATCAGTGCATTGAATCTATTATGGAAGTAGCTAAGACCGGTAAAATTGGTGACGGTAAAATTTTTATCTATGAAGTTGAAAGAGCGATAAGAATTCGAACCGGAGAGCAAGATGAAGAAGCTTTATAAATGATGATTAAATACCATAAAAAAACGCCCTAAAAAGGGCGTTTTTGCTAATTAATAGGGCCTTTTTTATAAAGTTTTAGCTTTATCTGGATAGTTAATTTTGAGTAGGTTTTTCGCTTTGTCAGCTAGTTCTGGCAAATTCAATATTTCGTAAGCCGTAGCCATTACTACAAGAGCATCACCGACAGCCGGTGTTTGCGGATAGTTTTCAACCACATACTGGGCTCTATTGGCTGCCGCCATATAAGCATTCCGCTGCATGTAATAGTTAGCAATATGAAGCTCATGTTGTGCTAAGCGATTTTTCAAATAAACCATACGTTGACGAGCTTCAGGCGCATATTTACTGTTAGGATATTTGCGGATTAACTCTGCAAAATCGGCAAATGATTGTCTAGAAGTTGAAGCGTCTCTTTCTGCGGCATCAGCGGATAATAATGCCTTAAATGCACCTATTTCGGCATTAAAATTGGTGAGTCCTTTCATGTAATAGGCATAATCAACGTTGGCATGGTTAGGGTTTTGACGAATGAAGCGATCGGCCGCTGCAAGGGCTGATTCAGAGTCTTTGGCCATGTGATAAGCGTAAATTAAAGAAAGTTGCGCTTGATGAGAGTAGGGGCCAAATGGATAAAGGCTATCGAGCTGCTCAAGTCCTTTTATCGCGGTTTGATAGTTTCCAGAGCGCATCGATACTAACGATTTTTCATACAGTAAATAAGCATCGTCGGCTAATGGGACTTCGATATCATCGATGTCGTTGGTTGCACAAGCCGAAACTAATAAAAGTGCTGCTATAAAACTAAATGTTCGAAAATTTATCATCATATCGATTCTTGGTTTAAAATTGGGCTCTTAAAAGCAATGGGGCATTCTACCTGAGCCACTGCGCTAGGCCAATGACATTTTTAATCGTTTCAAAAGTGCTTTATTTTTTAGTTAAGTAGAGTGGACTTACCTAAAAAGGTTCCATGTTAGGTTTATAAAACGATGAATTTAATGGACAAGGTCTAAAAAACAAGGTTAATAGCGAAACATAGAGTGGTGTATGAGTAATAATCGGTTTTATAAAGAACTTCAAATTAGCCCTGAGCACTTAGGGTCTCGGCTCGATCAAGCCATCTCTTCAGAATGTAATGAAGTTTCACGTTCTAAAATTCAAAGCTGGATAAAAAATGGACTGATTAAGGTTGATGGTCAAGTGGTAACCGTTACCAGAACGAAATTAATGGGAAATGAAGTCATTGTCATTGATGCAGAAATTGAAGAAGCCGGCGTTTGGCAACCGCAAGATATTCCATTAGATATTGTATATGAAGATGAACAGTTACTGGTGGTCAATAAACAAGCTGGGTTAGTAGTCCATCCAGCGGCTGGCAACCCAGATGGCACCATGGTCAATGCATTGTTACATCATAATAGTGAGCTTATTCATTTACCTCGCTCAGGTATTATTCATCGGCTTGATAAAGATACAACCGGACTTTTAGTGGTTGCTAAAACATTGGAAGCTCATACTCATTTGGTCGAACAGTTGCAACAAAGAGCCTTTGAACGAGAGTATCAATGTATTGTTCATGGCGAGTTGGTTTCCGGTGGAACGGTTGAAGAACCGATTGGGCGTCATTCAACCAATCGTGTGCAAATGGCGGTGACGCCTTTCGGTAAAGAAGCTATCACTCATTATCGGATTAAAGAGCGATATAAGCATTTCACCCATTTAAAAGTTAATTTAGAAACAGGAAGAACCCATCAAATAAGAGTTCATATGGCTTTTTTGCGTTATCCACTTGTTGGCGATCCGGTATATGGCAATGTTCGATTTGTACCTTCAGGAATTTCTGATGAGCTAAAATTGCACTTAAGGGGGTTTAAGCGTCAAGCGCTGCACGCAAGAAAATTAGGGCTGATGCACCCTACACAAGCAAAAATGATGGCTTGGGAAGTTGAGGCTCCTGCAGACTATAACTCCTTACTGAATGCAATCAGCTTAGAATGTCCTTTTGAAAACGACCTATAATGAATAAATCGAAAAATGAAGGCAATCGATAATGCAAACGACCAAAAATAAAAACAAGGATCAAGGCATTTGCCGCCAAGGACTAAAATATGTCTGACATTAAAGTGATTAAAGCGAATTGGCCGGCACCAGACAACGTTGTTGCTTTTACTACAACCAGAGCAGGCGGATTCAGTATTGCTCCATTTGATACCTTAAATTTGGCTTCTCATGTTGGAGATGACAGCAGTTCGGTCGAAAGAAATAGGTCTGCTTTGAAAAAAAGTTTATCTTTGCCAAGTGAACCATTTTGGCTTAATCAAACGCACTCAACTAGGGTATTTAACTGGCAAAGTACAAAGCTAAATACGGCATGTGATGCCAGCTTTACCGCTCAACCGAATCAAGTGTGTGCTGTTTTAACGGCCGATTGCCTTCCTATTGTCATCACGAATAAACAGGGAAATTGGGTCAGTGCCATTCATGCTGGCTGGCGCGGACTTGCTGATGGAGTTGTTTTGGAAGCCATTGGTAAGTATCAAGGTCACTTTTCAGATTTATTAGCATGGGTTGGTCCTTCAATAACTAAGGCTTATTTTGAAGTGGGAGATGATGTATTAAAATCTTTTACTCATAAACACCCTCAATTTATTCGTTATTTTGATCCTATAGTTCAATCCTTGCATGACAAGGGACTTGAACCTAAATACCTGGCCGATATTCCCGCTATAGCTGCACATCAAATGAAAGAGCTTGGTGTTCAAGTAACGTTATCGGGGCGTTGTTCTTATAAAGAAAGTCAGCATTTTTATTCTTATCGCCGCGAACAAATAACAGGTCGAATGGCGACTTTAATATGGTTTCAAAATAAAGAGTAAGTTTCAGTGATTACGAGTTTAATTATCGCTTTATTGATAGCGATTTGGATTGTTTTGGGTCTCAAAGCTAATAAAGCCAATTGGGGATTTTGGTTGACGAATGTAATTGATGGGTGGATCCGTATTTATTGCCGTCGCTTTCATCGCTTGGAAATGAGTCCAATCGCAATACCTTCAAATGGAGGAGCCATTATTGTTGCCAACCATGCATCAGGTGTCGATCCTTTTGTATTAATCGCAGCCACTGAAAGACCACTACATTTTTTAATCGCAAAAGAAGAGTACGAGCGGTTTGGCTTGACTTGGCTATTTAAAATGGCAGGTTGCATTCCGGTTGATCGTTCGGGAAGAGTCGATAAAGCGTTTCGAGAAGTTATCCGCCGGATCAATGATGGCGATGTTGTAGCACTTTTTCCTCATGGTCGAATTCATTTAGACCATGAGGAGCCATATAAAATAAAACCAGGACTTAGAAAGCTTGCACAAAAACTTTCTTGCCCAATTTATCCAGCAAGGATTACCGGGGTTAGAGGAGCGGGAGATGTTTTTACTGGGCTTATGTTACCTGGAAAAATTAGAGTTGAGCCATTGCCTGTTTTAAATCATGAAGTTTTTGCGGATCCTCAAATTGATCAAATACTTGGTGCTCAGTTATTAGGTCGAGGTTAGTTAAAATTTTCTATGAATTTGATTGATGTTGGTCAATGCAACAATTGAATATGTTAGGTTTTATTTGAAATAGGTTTTGTTATCCCCATATTAAGTACATTGTTACTTATTAGTCAGTTTTAGAAACTAAAAATTCTGGAGATGCACCATTATGAGAATGGATAAATTAACCAGTAAATTTCAAATTGCCATTGCTGATGCACAGTCTTTAGCAGTCGGGCGTGATCATCAGTTTATTGAGCCGTTGCATTTAATGGCGGCGCTATTAAATCAAGAAGGCGGCACCGTAAGGCCTCTTTTAACTAAGGCCAATATCAATGCTATCCAGCTCCGCTCTCAGCTATTAGAAGCACTTGATCAAATAGCAACAGTCGAGGGAAATATGGGCGATGTTCATATTTCTAATGACTTAGCTCGTTTACTCAATGTTTGCGATAAGTTGGCGCAAAAACGTAATGATCAATATATTTCATCGGAGCTTTTCGTTTTAGCTGCACTTGATGACCAAGGCGCTTTAGGTCGAATTTTAAAGCAGCTTGACGCGAATAAAAATGCAATTGAGCAAGCCATTAATGATGTTCGCGGTGGCCAGCATATTGATGATCCGAACGCAGAAGAGCAACGCCAAGCACTTGAAAAATTTACCATCGATTTAACCGAACGAGCAGAGCAAGGAAAGCTTGACCCGGTTATAGGACGAGATGATGAAATTAGAAGAACGATTCAAGTTTTACAACGACGCAGTAAAAATAATCCAGTATTAATTGGTGAACCAGGTGTTGGTAAAACTGCAATCGTTGAAGGACTCGCGCAAAGAATTATTAATGGTGAAGTGCCAGAAGGACTAAAAAATAAACGTGTTTTATCCCTTGATATGGGCGCTCTTATTGCTGGCGCAAAATTTCGCGGAGAATTTGAAGAGCGACTAAAGTCAGTGCTGAATGATTTGGCCAAACAAGAAGGACGTATCATCTTATTTATTGATGAGCTTCATACTATGGTAGGAGCGGGTAAAGCGGATGGTGCTATGGACGCAGGCAATATGTTAAAGCCGGCGCTTGCTCGAGGTGAACTCCACTGCGTCGGTGCAACAACACTTGATGAATATCGTAAATATGTCGAAAAAGATGCCGCATTAGAGCGTCGTTTTCAAAAGGTGTTAGTTAACGAGCCATCCGTTGAAGATACCATTGCGATATTACGTGGCCTTAAAGAACGTTATGAAGTGCATCATGGCGTGGAAATTACCGATCCTGCCATTGTCTCAGCGGCCACCTTGTCGCATCGCTATATTTCAGATCGTCAATTGCCCGATAAAGCGATTGATTTAGTTGATGAAGCTGCCAGTCGAATTCGTATGGAAATCGATTCAAAGCCAGAAGAAATGGACAGACTTGATCGTCGTTTGATTCAACTAAAAATTCAGCGCGAGGCGTTAAAAAAAGAAAAAGACGAAAGTTCGAAAAAACGCTTAAATGATCTTGAAGAAGAAATTTTAGTTTTGGAAAAAGAGTTTTCAGAGCTCAATGAAATTTGGACAGCAGAAAAAGCCGCATTGCAAGGTACAACCCATATTAAAACTGAGTTAGAAAGAGCTCGTTTAGAAATGGATGCGGCAAGACGAGCGAGTGATTTAGGTCGGATGTCAGAGCTGCAATATGGAAAAATTCCAGAGCTTGAAAAGCAACTCGATATGGCCGCTCAAGCCGAAATGCAAGACATGAAATTACTTAGAAATAAAGTCACAGATAATGAAATTGCTGAAGTAGTGTCTAAGTGGACCGGTATTCCTGTTAATAAAATGCTAGAAGGTGAAAGAGAAAAGCTTTTACATATTGAAGAAGGATTACACCAACGGGTTGTCGGACAAGAAGAAGCGGTAACGGCGGTAAGTAATGCTATTCGCCGCTCTCGAGCTGGTCTTTCCGATCCTAATAGACCCAACGGATCATTTTTATTTTTAGGGCCAACGGGTGTTGGGAAAACAGAACTTTGTAAAGCGTTAGCACAATTTTTATTTGATACTGAAGAAGCGCTTATACGAATTGATATGTCAGAGTTTATGGAGAAGCATTCTGTTGCACGATTGATTGGCGCACCTCCTGGCTATGTTGGTTATGATGAAGGTGGATATTTAACTGAAGCCATTCGCCGTAAACCCTACTCAGTCATTTTATTAGATGAGGTTGAAAAAGCGCATCCTGATGTTTTTAACGTTTTGCTGCAAGTGCTTGAAGATGGTCGTTTAACTGATGGTCAAGGACGTACGGTTGATTTTAGAAATACCGTTATAGTGATGACATCAAACTTAGGATCTGATCTTATTTTAGAAGATGCAGGAGAAGGTAATTATGATGCGCTTAAAGAAAAAATTATGGGTGTTATCAGTCAGTTTTTCAGACCGGAGTTTATTAACCGAGTTGACGAAACGGTCGTGTTTCACTCCTTACCTCTTGAGGCGGTTAAAAATATTGCCAAAATTCAATTGCAGAATTTACGCAAAAGATTAAATGAACATGAGTTTGGACTCGATATTGATGAAGAAGCGCTAGTGCTTGTTTCCGAAAGAGGATTTGACCCTGTGTACGGCGCAAGGCCACTTAAAAGAGCGATCCAGCAGTATATTGAGAATCCTTTGGCGAATAAAATTCTGGAAGGTGTTTTCAATAAAGGCGATACCATCGTAATTCAAGTCTTCGATGGAGAATTGCAGTTTAGGTGAAAAACTTTAAAAACTAATCAGTATCATGAATAACAAAAAAACCACCTTGAAAAGGTGGTTTTTTTGTAAGAGAACTAACTCATTACCAACCGCATTGACGGCCTTGGTTTTGTTCATCTAACCATGCTTTAAGTGGAGCAAAGTAATCAATAACTGCGGTAGCATCCATTTGGTTACTTCCTGTCATCGCAGCAAGGGCTTCTTGCCAAGGTTTGCTTTGTCCCATTTCTAACATGGCAATTAACTTAGCTCCAGCTTCTTTGTTACCATAAATTGAGCAGCGATGAAGAGGACCTTCGTGCCCAGCTAACTTGCACAGTTCACGATGGAATTGGAATTGCAAAATATGAGCTAAGAAATAGCGAGAATAAGGTGTGTTGCCCGGAATATGGTATTTAGCACCTGGATCAAAGTCCGCTTCGGTACGTTCAACCGGCGCTTTAACACCTTGGTATTTTTCGCGAAGTTCCCACCAGCCTTGATTGTATTTTTCAACCGGGTATTCTCCGGCAAATACTTTCCAGCGCCATTGATCAACCATTAAACCAAACGGTAAAAACGCAACTTTATCCATTGCCATGCGCATTAAGAAGGGCAAATCGCCGGAGGCATCGGGCTCTTCTGCAATTAATCCAATTTCTTTTAGGTATTTAGGTGTAATTGAAAGGGCAATGGTGTCACCAATCGCTTCATGGAATCCATCGTTGGCGCTGCCGCGATAAAGCATAGGTTGCTTTAGATTGTATGCGCGTTGATAGAAATTGTGTCCTAGTTCGTGATGAATAGTATTAAATTCATCTTCAGTAATTTGGATACACATTTTGATTCGATAATCTTCAGTGTTGATATCCCATGCGCTGGCATGACAAACCACATCGCGATCACGAGGTCGGGTAAATTGAGATTTGGTCCAGAATGAATCGGGTAAGGGTTCAAAACCAAGTGATGTAAAAAAGCCTTCAGCTTGGCGTACCATGTCGGTTGGTGTGTAGGCTTTAGCTTCTAAACGCTTGGTCACGTCAATGCTGCTGCCGCCTTCAGGAGCCACCATGTCGTAAACATTACCCCATTGCTGTGCCCACATATTACCTAATAAATGGGCAGGAATAGGACCTTGCTCAGCAACCACATCGGTGCCGTATTTTTCAACGAGTTTGGCGCGAACGTGGCAGTGTAAAGATTCATATAATGGTTTTACTTGATCCCATACACGATCCATTTCTACCGCAAAAGCGTCGGGAGACATATCGTATTTTGCGCGCCACATAGAGCCTAAATCGTCAAAACCTAAGCTTTGAGCGCCCTCATTGGCTATTTCAACCAAGCGCTGATAAGGTGCTTTCATTTGTGGGGAAACTTTACGCCAATCAATCCAGGCTTGAAGCATCGCTTGTGGATCGTCAGAACTTGCTAAAACGTTAGACAGGGCAGTTAGGTCGTGTTTGTTTCCTTCTGCATCCACTTCCGCGCCATACATGCCATTGAGTTTACTTTCAATTTGCGCAAGTTCTGCTGCTTTTTCAGGTTGTCCGTTTGGAGCCGGCAGCGTTAAGCCTAAACGAAGCAGTTCTAATTTTCTGGCAACATCGGCAGGCAATTCCATACCTTTAAATTCTGCTGCTCTGTTCGCAAGTTCAATACCCAATAGTTTAAATTCTTCATTGGCTTTGGCTTCGATGTATTGCGAGTCTTCATTGATGTAGGTTTGAGCTATCCATGCGGCTTTTGCGCCATATTCATATAACGCATCGATTCGCTTTTCTGATTCAGCAATAAAGTTTTCAGCATCTTGTACTGTTAACTTTACTGGGGCTGCTTCGGTTTGTTTTTGTGGCGTTTCACTAGGTTGGCATCCAAGCAAAGCGATAGATATCGCTCCTGCAAGTAACCATGGGGTGGATTTAATCATTATTTGTCACCTGTTGTTATCAATTTTGCGCGCACAAGAGTAAACCTTAGCCCTTTATGATTCAAGGTTTAGCATGCTTATTTGGCCTACAGGGTTGAACTTAATGCTAGCTCTCATTAGCATTGGCATCCATTCTTTATTGTTGGTGATAGATATGCTCAGTTTGGGCCCGATCATGCTCGATCTAAAAGGGGTAGAGTTGGATGCTGTTGAAAAGGAGTGCTTAACACACCCCGCCTGTGGTGGTGTTATTTTATTTGCCCGTAACATTGAAAGTGCCGAGCAAGTCTTTGAGCTCAATCGTCATATTCATTCGATCAACCCAAACTTGCTACTAGCGGTCGATCAAGAAGGCGGACGTGTTCAGCGCTTGAAGCAAGGCTTTTCATTGTTACCTCCTTTAAGAAAGCTGTCTGATGATGCTTTTTCGGACGAGACCATAAATAGTCTTTTAGAAGCCCATGCGAGCTTGATGGCCTTGGAAACGTTAGCGGTAGGATTTGATATCAGCTTTACGCCCGTTTTAGATGTAGCAACTTCAAGTAGCCGGGTGATTGGAGACAGAGCGTTTCATGAAGAGCCTGAGCAAATTGTAAAGCTTGCGAAAACTTATATAAGCGCTATGAAAAATTGTGGTATGGCTGCAACGGGCAAACATTTCCCGGGTCATGGAACAGTAGATGCCGATTCTCATGTTGAAATTCCTGTTGATGCTCGTGCTTTTAGTGAGATTGAAAAACACGATCTTAAACCCTTCGCTGCACTGGCCAATGATTTAGCCGGCGTTATGCCAGCTCATGTGGTTTATTCGCAAATTGATCCAAATCCGGCAGGATTCTCTGAGTATTGGATCAAGTCGATATTACGTCACTCGCTAGGCTTTAATGGCGTTGTGTTTAGCGATGATCTCAGTATGAAAGGCGCTGAAGTGGTGGGTGATTTTAAAGATAGAGCCGATGCGGCCCTGCAAGCAGGATGCGATATGGTGCTGGTATGTAATTCGCCATCAGAAGCGGAGCATTTATTAGAGTATTTAGAAAGCTGGCGTAATACAGAATCGCAGCAACGCATCTTATTGATGAAAGCAAAGGCTCAGTTTAAAACAGGGTTGTCCCAATGTCAGAGTTCCAACAACTGGCAAGTCGCTCGAGCTCATTTATCCAAGTACTTTTCAATTTAATTATTTTTACAAATTATCATTTAGCATAGGTTAAACAATGGATTCGATTAAACAGCAGTTATACCAATGGCAAGGAGAAAGCGCTTGGATAACCGAGATATTTTTAATTGTTTTAGTCACGGTTTTTATCAACCTAATGTGGCATTATTTACATAAGATTATTTCAGTGAAAGTTTATAAAACCAAAACCATTTGGGATGATGCATTTTACGCAGCTTTAACTGCGCCAGTTGCATGGGCGATTTGGGTAGTCGGTATTTCATTTGCGATTGAATCATCTAACTCGAACTATTTGTTAGAGCTTATTCAGTTTAAACCGGCTGCTTCTAGCGAAGACATAATGCTGCGCGATATTTTGTTAATAGGATTGTTTGGCTGGTTTTTAAATCGGTTTATTAGAGAGTCTGAAAAAAGACTAATTGAAAACTCCCTCATTCAACAAGACCATGAAAGACTGGATCAAAGCACGGTCGAAGCTATCAGTAAGCTATTAAGAGTTACCGTAATCATTACCATCACTTTAGTGATCTTGCAAACCATGGGGGTCAGTATAAGTGCGGTGTTGGCTTTTGGTGGTATTGGAGGTATTGCTATTGGTTTTGCTGCAAAAGATTTGCTGGCCAATTTTTTTGGTGGATTGATTATTTATCTTGATCGACCTTTTGCTGTAGGTGATTGGATTAAAAGCCCAGATAGAAATATTGAAGGTACCGTTGAATATATTGGTTGGCGACAAACTCGAATAAGAACTTTTGATAAGAGACCTTTATATATTCCTAATTCCGTGTTTAATAGTATTGCGGTCGAAAACCCTTCAAGAATGACCCATCGACGAATATATGAAACCATTGGTGTTCGTTACCAAGATGTTAAGCAGCTTCCTCTTATTGTTGAGGACATAAAAGCGATGCTGCTTGGACATGCAGACATAGACACATCACAAACTTTGATGGTGAACTTTAACCAATTTGCAGAGTCGTCGTTAGACTTTTTTGTATACACTTTTACCAAAACCACTAATTGGGTCGAGTTTCACTCTGTAAAGCAAGACGTGCTGTTTAAGATTTCAAAAATTATAGAAAATCATCAAGCAGAAGTGGCGTTTCCGACTTCAACCTTGCACGTTGCCATGGAAACTGATCCAAAAGTTTAGATTGGTTTGATGTGAGTTAAGACAAAGACCGTGCATATAAAGAATATTTGGTTGCTCGTAAGGTTTTAACATCTTACAAGTGAGTAAGATCTTATTTCCGTCCTCAGCGAAGCGGTGCAAAACAGTCTTTTGACTTTAAGATTCAAAAACTGGATTGTCGTGTCGCTTCGCGCCTCACAATGACAGAAAAAACTGAGATGATAATGGCAACTTTGTGCTGCGGTTTTAGTGCAAATGAAATATTTTGTCTATCAGTAAGTTCCTAATGACAATAAAACTAAGGTGCATGCTTCAATCACTTCAATACCATTTTGAGCGAAAAAGTCTTGCAACTGTTTCGACTCAGTTCCTGGATTAAAAATTATACGTCGGGGTTTTAGTTGCACAACGAATTGTTTTTGTGGTTCCAATATTTCGGGGCGTATATAGATTGTAACGGTGTCAATAGGAGTTTTAACTTGCTCCAATGAAGTTAAGCACTCAATACCATTGATAGTTCCACCTTTAGGATTAATTAAAATAACTTGATGTCCATGAGACAATAGTTGCTTTTGAGCCTTATTGGCATATCGTTCGGGGTTATCACTGGCACCTAAAATAAGTGTTGTTGCCATATAAAATCCTCTATAGAGTTGGTATTAACAACATAATACGAATTGATTTGAATGGAAAGGGGCTTTTAGTTGGCTCTACCTTTTAAACTTAATTCGAGTTAAGATCAGCCAACTTTTAAAATTTTAAAGCAGACCATGAACTCTAAAAACAACGGCCAGCCAGCGACCGAGCGTATTATTCCAAAAAGAGACGAATTTATTGGTATTCGGCCAACTCGTAACGATGCCATGGTACAACCTAAAAGCAAATCGACAGTTTCATTTCTCTCATTTGCTCATGTGAATTTAATTCTAATAATTATTGCCCTAGGCGCGATTGTTTGGCTATTTAAATACAATCAAGAGCAAAAGTTGGTTCTTGAATCTGCGCAAAACCGTATTGCTGAACTTGAAAACCGTCTTTCTGCTACCGGTGAAGAGATGGACCAGTCCGCATTAGCGCTTCAAGTCAAGGTGACTGAACTTGCTAAAAAAGCCGATGAATTATGGACGCAAATGGACAAACTTTGGGCTTCGGCTTGGCGACGTAATCAATCAGAGATTAAGAAGCTTGAAGACACGACGGAATCAATTAAAGGCAGTGTTACTAAAGTCGAGCAGTCGAGCAGTCAAGCGCTAAAAGATATTAAATCGATGCGTTCGGAGTTAACCATTTTTACCAATGACTTAGCGTTAACACGAGAAGTAATTGAGTCACAAAAATCATCAATTACAGATTGGGGACGAAACTTAGAACGAGCTAGTCAATCGACAAAGTTGAATGAACAAACTATCAAACAAATGAGTAGTGAGCTTAGCCGACTTAATCAATCAAATCAGCGCGTTCTTGATCGGTTAGAAATGCTAGAAAAGTGGCGTAGCGATTTACTAGCAAAATCAACTACACCTTAAACTATTTCTATTTCGGAAGCCAAACTCCTATGGCTTCCTTTGGCTTTTTATAAGACAACTATTATTTAAATGTATCTAAGAAGCACTGCTCGATGGTTTTGAATCCTTGTTCATTAATATTTAAGTGAAAGACTAAACGTTTTTTATTTCCAGAAGGCAGGGTGATACCGAGCTGTTTGGCTCTATTCTCAAATGGCGCAAGATAAGCCTCATCAATTTCAATAAAAACCATATTGGTTTCACCGCTATTGGAATACAGCTTCAATCCTTTCAATTTTCTCAAGGATTCACTGAGTGAATGAGCTTTTCTATGATCTTCACTTAATCGTTCAATATTGTGTTCGAGCGCGTAGAGACCTGCGGCAGCTAAAATTCCGGCTTGACGCATGCCTCCACCTAATACTTTTCTCCATCGTCGGGCTTTTTCGATGAGAGGTTTTGAGCCCACTAGAACTGAACCTGCCGGAGCGCCGAGCCCTTTAGATAAACAAATGGATACTGAGTCGAAATGCTCTGCGAGCTTTCCAACGGAAACCTTTTGTTTGACTGCTGCGTTAAACAATCTGGCTCCATCTAAATGCATTTGGAGCCCATATTGATGACAAAGTTCTCGCACTTTTTGCGGATAATCAAGCGATAAACACTGGCCTCCCATGGTATTTTCCAAGCAAATGAGGCGCGTTTTCGCAAAATGATTATCAAGCGGTTTAATTGCCGACTTAATTTTTTCTAAATCCATTTCACCCGCGTTACAAAACTCCAAAGGTTGTGGCTGAATACTGCCCAAAACAGCTGCGCCGCCTCCTTCATATTTATAAGTGTGAGCATCTTGACCAACAATATACTCATCACCTCTTTCACAATGAGCCATAAGTGCCAGTAAATTGCTTTGAGTACCGCTGGGCGCAAAAATTGCTGCCTCTTTATCGAGAAGAGTCGCTAATGTTTGCTCAAGCTGAATAACGGTCGGATCTTCTCCATAAACGTCATCACCAAGTGGAGCTTCCATCATCGCACGCTTCATGTCTTCGGTAGGCAGGGTCACGGTATCAGAGCGAAGATCAATCATCGAATTTCCTAACTAAAATAAAAAAGCCATTTAAGCCTAATTACCTATTCATCACAAGCAGGAGTTTTACCTGAATGAAATTAGAAATAACCGGCTTTTAAGTGGCATTCACCAAAGAATGCTTTAAAATAGCGCGCAAATTGCGTGCTTGTTTTGAGGTCTTTTAATGACATCTCCTGTAATCACTATTGACGGTCCATCCGGTGCTGGTAAAGGTACTATTGCTTCCAAATTGGCAAAATACTTTGGCTGGCCAATACTTGATAGTGGTGCCATTTACCGCGTTTTAGGATTAGCCGCAAACAATGCGGGCTTACTCGCTGAGCAGGTTGAAGAAGTAGCTGCGCTAGCCTTGAGCTTGCCTTTATCGTTTAAGTTGAATCAGCAAAGTGGTGAGGTGGAAGCGTTCTTAGAGGGTAAGCCTGTTGGCGATTTGATCAGAACCGATGAAGCTGGACAAAGAGCGAGCGTTTTTGCTGCAATTCCAGAAGTAAGAGCAGCCTTGTTAACTCGTCAACGAGCTTTTCAATTACCACCAGGATTAATCGCCGATGGTCGCGATATGGGTACAGTGGTTTTCCCAAATGCAGAAGCAAAAATATTCTTAACCGCTAGTGCCGAAATGCGAGCCGAGAGACGCTATAAACAGTTGAAAGAAAAGGGAATTAGTGCTAGTCTATGCGCCCTTTTGGAGAGCATCAAAGAGCGCGACTATCGCGACCAAACTCGTACCGTGGCGCCACTGGTTCCTGCGGACGGGGCTTTTGTCGTTGATAGCTCTAAGTTGTCAATTGACGAGGTGTTTGCTCAAGTAATTGATTTTTTAAGCAAAAAATCAATTGAAAGGTCGAGCTAGAGGCTTTCTAAGCTAAACAATTTTGGTACTTACTGCAAGGATGGAGTGAGTTTTTTAACTGCCCCAGTTTTTCCGGAGTGAACTGACTGGACGAATATAGTCAATGAAAGTTGGCTGAACAATTTAGGATCAGGTAATGAGCGAAAATTTCGCAGAACTGTTTGAACAAAGTCTTCAACAAGTAGAAATGCGCCCAGGCGCAATCATCACGGGTACCGTTGTAGCTATCGATAGCGAAATGGTAACTGTTAACGCTGGATTAAAATCTGAAGGCGTTATTCCTCGCGATCAATTCACCAATGCAAGTGGTGAGTTAGAAGTTCAAGTGGGTGACCAAGTTGAAGTTGCATTAGATGCCATTGAAGATGGCTTTGGTGAGACTCGTTTATCACGTGAGCGTGCAAAACGTTTTGAGACTTGGAAAGAATTAGAAAAAGCACATGAAGCTGGCGATAAAGTTATCGGTGTAATCACCGGTAAAGTTAAAGGTGGATTCACTGTTGATATCAACAAAATTCGTGCTTTCTTACCTGGCTCTTTAGTTGATGTTCGTCCACTAAGAGATACTGCACACCTAGAAAATAAAGAGCTTGAATTTAAAGTTATCAAGCTTGACCAAAAACGTAACAACGTTGTTGTTTCACGTCGTAGTGTAATCGAAGACGAAAACAGCGCAGAGCGCGAAGAAATGTTAGCGAAGCTAGCTGAAGGCGCTGAAGCTATGGGTGTTATCAAAAACCTTACTGATTACGGTGCGTTCGTAGATTTAGGCGGCGTTGATGGTCTATTGCATATCACTGATATGTCGTGGAAGCGCGTTAAACACCCATCTGAAATTGTTCAAGTGGGCGATGAAATTAAAGTTAAAGTTCTTAAATTCGACAAAGACAAGCAACGTGTATCACTTGGCTTAAAACAATTAGGCGAAGATCCATGGGTAGATATTGCTCGTCGTTACCCAGAAAATGCACGCATTTTCGGTCGAGTAACTAACTTAACGGACTACGGCTGCTTCGTTGAAATTGAAGAAGGCGTAGAAGGTTTAGTACACGTTTCTGAAATGGATTGGACTAACAAAAACATTCACCCAAGCAAAGTAGTTAACTTAGGTGATGAAGTTGAAGTAATGGTTCTTGATATTGATGAAGAACGTCGTCGTATTTCTTTGGG
>JBFHSP010000020.1:0-27283 GCA_041591085.1 Kangiellaceae bacterium
CAATCACCACCATTTGTTATTGGTGCAGCGATTGTTTTTCTAATTCTATCTCTTGGTATGTTTGGGTTTTACGAAATTCAATTGCCCAGCGCTTTGCAAAATAAACTAAATAACGTTAGTCATCAGCAACAAAGCGGTACCTATATTGGTGCGGCGATCATGGGTGTTATATCAGGAGCCGTTGTTTCTCCTTGTGTCACCATTCCATTAATTGCAGTACTCACTTGGATCAGCCAAGTAGGAGATGCGGTTGTCGGCGCCATTTATTTATATGGACTCGCAATTGGTATGGGGATCCCGCTGATTTTAATTGGCGTTGGCGGAGGCAAATTGCTACCTAATGCTGGCGCTTGGATGAATGCAGTGAAAAGCGTATTTGGCGTTATGATGATAGCGGTCGCGCTATACATCACTAAACACCTATTCAGTCCTTCAATTTACTTGGCGCTTTGGGGAGCTCTTATCATTATTTGCTCCATTTATTTAGGCGCACTAGCTTCTCTTGAGCACTCTGCTTCTGGCTGGGAAAAACTGTGGAAAGGAGTGGGGGTCGTGGCATTAATTTACGGCTCAACTTTAGTCATAGGAGCTACCCAAGGGAATTCATCATTGCTTAACCCGCTAGCAAACTCTCAAGCTGTAAGTCAAAATAAGGTCAACGCTCAGTCAAACAATCCGCATGGCGATTTTATTTTGATAAAAACCGTCGATGACTTAGATCGATACCTCGCCAAAGCACAAAAAGAAAACAAAACGGTGATGCTCGACTTTTTTGCTGAGTATTGCGCTGCTTGTTATGAGTTTGCCGAACTCACCTTTCCAGCGCCGATTGTGCAACAGGCACTGAGTAATACCATTTTATTGCAGGCAGACGTCACTACGGGCGATGCTGAAGATAAAGCCTTAATGAACCGCTTTAAAATTTACGGGCTCCCTTCCATTTTATTTTTTGATAACACTGGACGAGAAATTTCGAGTTTACGGGCAGAAGGCTTTGAAGACGCCGAAACATTCGCATTAAGAATTGAAGCCGCTTTTGATCTCTAATCTTTTGACTTCATGATTTAAAAACTCTTTGGCTAATTATCGCTTTTCTAACCTGTACGGCTTTGCTTTATACGGTCTTTGGTAATGTTCGATTTGCAATTAATTCAAATTTAATGAACAATCCCCATCTTCGTAAGTCAAAGGAGTGCAAGGACGTGCGGTATAGTTCCAAACAATGGGTGATCTTGCTAATAGGTAGCATCGGAGTTGCGGTAACCTTCTCTTTTGCGATTATTCGATTTCTGAATGAGCAATACTTGGTCGGTTTCGTTGACCTACTGATCACATGTCCAATACTTGCCATTGTTATCTATGTCTATCGCACCCGAGAAACCTATTATTCCAGTATCGCTCTTGCCGTTGTTGCCGCACTTGGCGCCGTGTCCAGCGCAGCACTGTTAGGCAGCTCTCAAGCTTTTTGGATTTTCCCAGCGGTGCTGACCATTTATTACTTAATCCGACCGCTGCCCGCGCTTGCAATCAGCACTGCCGCAAGTTTGGCTTATGTGTTCATAATGTCATCAACAATGGAATCCTTTGAGTTTTCCGCTTTTATCACCACAATATCAGTCAGCAATTTATTTGCTTTTATTTTTTCCAAGTCGATGCACGATACTCAGGACTCATTAGAAAAACTGGCCATTCTCGATCCGTTAACCGGATGCGGAAATCGCCGAGCCCTTGATCAAAAACTCAAAGAAGTGGTATTACATCAACATCGAAATCCACAGCCAGTTTCGTTGATCGTGCTCGATCTGGATCATTTTAAAGAAGTGAACGATGAATTTGGCCATCATATAGGTGATCAAATTTTAAAAGAGGTGGTTGATCTTATTCGTTCTAGGATCCGGATAACCGATGTTTTTTACCGCTTTGGTGGTGAAGAGTTTGTAATTGTACCTTTGTCTGTCAGCCTTGAAGAAGCAAGCGTATTAGCTGAAGACATTCGGGTATTGTGTGAAAAACACACTTTTGAGCACGACATTCGATTAACGATTTCCCTAGGCTTGGCTCAATTCAAGCAGGGGGAATCTTATGATCATTGGTTTCAACGTGCCGACAAAGCTCTGTATAGAGCTAAAGAAAATGGTCGAAACCGAGTGGAGTTTTGAACAACCTTCTAAACGTTTAAGATACAACTAAAACTTTTTTAATGACATTTGTCATGAGCAATTAATGACAATGATGACTTAATTGGCTCTCTCCTTTTTTATATTCTGATTAAAAAGGAGAGAACTATGAAATCAGCAAACAATGATGTTATTGGTTTTAGCAATGCATCAACCATTTATCACTCACCTATTCTAACCGTTAATCAATTAAGCAAATCTTTCCAAAAAAAATCTGCACTGCAAGAAGTTAGCTTCTCATTAAATCAGGGCGAACTGATTGCATTACTTGGCCCTAATGGCGCAGGCAAGACAACGCTGTTAAATCACCTTATCGGGCTTTATCCGGTTGAGCAAGGCTCCATTTTAATTAATGGTTTTCAACCAGGTACAGTTAACGCAAAACAGCAATTAGGCATCATGCTGCAATCGTCCAATATGCCCAATGCATTAACCGCACGCGAAAATATTGAGCTATTTAGTAGTTATTACCTTAAACCAATGGAACTGAATTCCATCATAGAGTTAGTTCAAATAGACGCCTTTGTTGATCAACCTTTTTCAGAATTATCCGGTGGTCAAAAACAACGCGTGTTTTTTGCACTCGCAATTTGTGGAAATCCTCCCATTCTAATTTTAGATGAGCCTACCGTTGGAATGGATACCGAATCTCGTCACGCATTTTGGCAAGTCATCGACTCACTCAAAGAAAAAGGAACCAGCATATTACTCTCCACGCACTATGTTGATGAGGCCGATCGCTTAGCCGACAAAATCATTCTATTGCAACAGGGTAAAATTCTTTTACAAGATTCTCCATCTTCAATTAAAAAACGTCTCTCTGCTTACGCCATTGAATTTGATAGCCAATGGTTCGTTGGGCAAATAAACAAAACTCTGCAATCTATCAATAATTCAAGTGCAATAAAAATTACTCGACTAGGACATCGAATTCAAATAGTTACAACCCAAGAATTAATATGCCTTACCCAATTACTGAGATCCAATGTCATCGAAGCCAACCTTTCTGTTTCACCAATCAGTTTGGAAGAGGCCATTTTATTATTTCAGCAACAAATTAAATTTCAAAACAAAAAGGAATGTGCCGCATGAACACCTTCAACTTAAAAGAAAAAAGAAGTTCCTATTTATTGCATCAAATGCGAGTGCTCATGCTCGAGTGGCGTAACGAGCTTGCTCAAATTGTGCGTTCGCCTTCTTTTGCCATTCCCGCATTAATTTTTCCTATCATGTTTTACGGCTTTTTTGGTCTGATATTTAATAAAACAGGAACACAAGGCACCGGCTACTTGATGGCCACCTATGGCGTTTTCGGGATAATTGGTCCCGCCCTTTTTTCTTTTGGCGTAGGCATATCAACCGAGAAAGATCAAGGGTGGCTAGCCATTAAACTAAGTAGCCCGATGCCCATCTCCTTTTATCTCATTGCAAAAATTTTGAGTGCCATGTGCTTCAGCGTTATCATTATTACCAGCTTATTGTTTATGGCTGCTTTTTTGGGAGGTGTGCGACTTGAGACCAGCCAATGGCTTCTCACTTACTTAATTCTACTTATAGGTAATCTTCCTTTTTGTGGGCTTGGCTTGTGGCTAGGGCTAAGTTTAAAGTCAAATGCAGCGCCTGCGGTAGTCAATTTGATTTATTTACCCATGGCATTTTTAAGCGGCCTTTGGATCCCCATAAATTTTTTGCCCGAAGCTATCCAATGGTTAGCATGGATTTTCCCAGCCTATCATTTGGCTCAGATTGTGTTATCAGTACAGCAACTAGCGCAGCCATTTGATTTAACCATTCATATTATTGCTTTGGCTGTAATGACTTTCGTTTTTATTAGCCTAGCTATTCGAGCATTTCGTTTTAGTTTCTTAAATCGTTAACTGGACGCCAAAAATGAAAAACATATATCTTGTTGTTACTATTTTTATTGTTTCTATAATCAGTTTATTGTTTCTTCCAAAACAAGAAAATTTACAGTCCGATAAACCTAACAACGGAGAAAACTTAAGTATCAACAACATTAACTATTTTGATGGTTCAAACTGGAAGAAAGCAGAGAAAATTTGGATTACCCAAGGAAAGTTTTACACATCAAAACCTGTGAATTGGACGGATAACACAGACAATGAAATAAATGGAAAAGATTTATTTTTAATTCCTGGCTTAATCGATCATCATACTCATAACTGGGATAATGCTTTACAAGAAGCGCTGAGTTTTGGTGTCACGACTCAAGTTGATATGTTCACCCATATCGATTTTCTTAAAGCCCAAAAGAAATCACTATCGAAAAACAATATTCAAGCCAGTTTTTATAGCGCAGGTACCCTTGCAACCAGTTCTAAAGGACATGGCACTGAATATGGGTTTACCATTCCAACTATAGACTCGGCAGACATGGCAGAACAATTTGTTAAAGAAAGAGTTAGTGAAGGCTCCGACTTTATTAAAATAGTGTACCACCATGAAAGCCCTTATTATGGGCACTTCACTTCGATCGATAAGCCGACACTAAAAGCACTCATCACAGCTGCCCACAAGTTTAATAAAAAAGCCGTTGTTCATATCAGTTCGCTACAAGGAGCAAAAGAGGCTGTGTTAGCCGGAGCGGATGGATTAGTCCATATCTTTCATGACCAACTTGCCGATGAAGAGATTATCAGCTTGATGTTAAAGCATAAAGTTTTTGTAATTCCTACTTTGTCAGTTATTCAATCATTTGCCGAACAAATGGATCACTCATTTATTTTACAAAATGGACTTATCGATAAAAACGTTAGCAAAACCCAGAAACAAGCATGGGATCAAGTCTTGTTGCCGCAGGTAAATCAGTCATCTAAACATGTCAACATTTTTACTACCGCATTAGAAAACACTCAGCGGTTATATCAAGCAGGCATACCTGTGCTTGCCGGAACCGATGCTGGAAATCCGAATGTGCTTCATGGTGCTAGCATCCATAATGAACTCTATTTGATGAGTTTAGCCAATATTCCTGCAGACAAAATATTGCAATCAGCAACTATGATGAGCCAACTTTTTTTAGACGAGCAATTTTTAGGGCAACTTATTGATGGTGCGCCAGCAAATATGTTGTTATTGAGTAAAGATCCACAAACTGACATTCGACACAGCCAAGCAATTAAAACCATATTTAAAAATGGTATTGCATTTAATCCTAAAGCTGAAGAACAAGCTTCTAATTCATGGGGTCACAAATTATTAAGCGACTTTGAAAATAATTCACTGACCAATGAGCAGGCTTTATCATTTGTGGCTACCAGTGATTCCATGATGAATGGCAATTCCAAAGCAGAAGTTCTATTAACTGACAACACTTGTGATGGCCAATTTGGTCTAAGAGTGTCAGGTGAAATCAAACCGGGATTTCCTTTTCCATGGTCTGGCGCGCTGGTAAGCTTCAGTAAAGATTGGTCAAAAAGTGTTAGCCTTAATTCACACCGGTCTCTTTCTTTTTCGGTGAAAGGCAGTGAAGGCGATTATCGCTTAATGGTATTTATTGCCAAAACTCAACGTCCGGTAGAAATCCCTTTTACTATTTCGCAATCTTGCTTAAATATTGATATAGCCTTTTCCGAGTATCCAACAATTGACTGGTCTCAGGTTCAAGCATTTGCATGGGTAGCGAATAAAACATCCAATTCATTTGAGTTTGTGTTAGATTCGATACAACTGAATTAATCGATATTTCGTATGAAGTTTCTAAAAAAACTCCATAATACTTTATTACCTCAAGCTAAAAACCTTGGGGTAATGCCTTACGTTTGGCTGATATACCTAAATATTTACTTTTTTAATTATTGGTTTAAAGATGCTAGCCCTAAGGAACTCTGGCTAAACTCTTTTCTAATCCCTTTATTTATTCTGACTTATTTTTCTAGTTTTCGCAGAAGAGGCATGTCTTATTATGCCCATGTCTTAACCATATTTTTAATCGGCGCCATACTTTCTTCATTTAACTATGGTGCAAGTGTGTTTTTTGTTTATGCAGCTTCATTGTGCGCTAATTTCAAGTCTGCAAAAAAGAGTTTTATTGCAATAGCGATTATTTTATTAAGCATAGGCATTCTTTCTTATGGTTTAAGCCTTTCTCCTTATTTTTATTTAAATGCATTGTTCTTTACCGCTCTCATTGGATTTTCCAATATTTATTATGTACAAATAGAGCGAAAAAATGAGCAGCTGAATCAATCTCATAAAAAAATCAAAACTCTCGCGATTAGCAACGAACGGGAGCGAATAGCTCGAGATCTCCACGATTTAATGGGGCATACTTTTTCACTGATCAATAAAAAGGCTGAGTTAGCAAAAAAGCTCATCGATACCGATCCTTCTTTAGCAAAACAAGAGTTAAGCGATATCGAAAGCGAAAGTCGACGCTCATTAAGTCAAGTAAGAAGTGCATTAAGCAACTTACAAAAACGAAGTTTCAGCGCGGAGTTAGAAAATTCAAAGCAACTGTTAATAACATCTGATATTCAATGTGAATTAAATATCGGTGAACTGAGTGAAGTTGAAGACTCTCCATTATTAAGTCATCAATTAGCGTGGATTGTCAGAGAAGCAATTACTAATATTGTCCGTCATTCTGTGGCTACCTTTTGTCAATTGTCTGCTGAAATCAAACAAAAAAAATTGTTTCTATCGATAATTAACGATGGCGCTTCCACTTCTATAACGGAGGGTAATGGCCTTAAAGGTATTCGAGAACGAGTGGCTGAATTGGGGGCGACAATCAATATCAAAAACAATGAAGTTTTCAGCATCCATATAGAGGTGCCGTGTGAGTAAAAGCATACGTATTGTAATTGCAGAAGATCAAACCATGTTGCTCGGAGCCCTAAAAGCACTCCTCGAACTTGAACCAAACATCAAGGTAGTTGGGCAAGCTGCCAATGGTGCGGAGGCTAAAAAGCTCATTGAAATAAAACAACCTGACTTATTAATTTCAGATGTTGAGATGCCGCAGTTAAGTGGAATAGAGCTGGCTGAATGGGTAAAAGCCTCTGAGCAAGCGGTTAAGATCATCATGCTCACCACCTTTGCTCGGGCAGGTTACCTCAAGCGAGCACTGAATGCAGGTGTACAAGGGTATTTGTTAAAAGATGCACCCACCGATCAGTTGATATCCGCTATTAATAAAGTTATGCACGGCCGTAAAGTCATCGACCCAGAGCTCATGGCGGATGCTTGGGATAATATTGATCCACTCACTGAAAAAGAACGAAAAGTTTTACAATTGGCTTTACAAGGAATGACCACTGAAGCCATTGCAGAACACATTCATTTATCTGCAGGTACCGTTCGTAATTACTTATCAAATGCCGCGAGCAAACTGGGAGCCAATAATCGGATTGAAGCGGCTCGGATCGCCAAACAAAAAGGCTGGCTGTAGTTATTCAGTTGCAACACGTTCGGTTAATGCTTTCTAAGATTCATGTGAACTATCTATTTTAAAATCTTTAACCCAAACATTGGCGTTGTTTCTTAAATAAACTCCATAAGCAATGTATTCACTCTCTTGAGGTATGGTTAAGGTTAACGCTATGTTATGCCAATCTTTATTCGTAACAATCAATTGATTAACCATTTCGGAATTAATAAAGGCGTTAGTGCTGCCTTTGTATTCTTTTTGTCCCCGTAAGAAAAATCCGATCGCTCCGTCGTCTACATATTCCGTTTTTACCGCAGCTGATATTGTTATTGTTTTTCCACGATAAACAGGAGACCTTGCAAGTTGCATCAAGGTGACAAATCCATCTGGTGAGTCGATTCTATTTTGGAGAAAAAAGAGCTGCTTATTATCCGAATCAACGTAGCTACAAACGTTGTAATCGCGGCTATTAGTTCCCGAGATAAAAAATGGCTCCAAGCTTTCGCATTGAGATACGTCTACAAAAGTCCGACTATTAAACAGTGCAAATGATAAACCCATCAATACCAACACGGTGGCAACAAAAAACCATTTGAGTTTTGCATCGGCTCCCCACTGATCACTTGTTACTGCGCCATTAAATTCATCATGAGAAACTTCCGTATCCTTTGCTTGATCGTTGGTTGCCGGTATCTGATGATTCACTTCAGTCACGGCGGCCACAACCAGTTTGTAACCTTTTTTAGGAATGGTTTCTATGTACTGGAGCGACTCGGGATCGGCCTTGAATATTTTCCTCAAGTCGGCGACTAATCGATTAATGGCATTATCACTGATATATTGAGCCGGATAAATGGCATCTAATATCTGTTGTCGCGAAACCACCAACCCCTGGTGACAAATCAATAAGTTGAGAAGTTTTGCCGTTTTTGGCTCCAAACTAAAAGTGGCTGACTTGAAAATGATTTTGCGTTCATCAAATTGAACCAATGCATTTCCAACTCTAATCATAAAATCATATCCTTTTGACAACCTATGATAACAACCCAAGCCGTGTTTTTGATTAAGATGTGACCATTTAGTGCCATTTCCTCACCTTTTCCTCACTCAAATCCCATTGTTTCAAGGTTAAAAACTTCATAATCTAAAAAAAGTTTAACTCCCTGAGCATACTATGAAAAAAATAAGAAAAGTGGGTTTCCTACTGTTAATAGTTACATTTTTTGCAGCTTGTGAAAATGATCATGTTCCTCCTACACCACCTAATAATAACAATAATGCATCGATTGTGGGCGCAAATGATCCGGCGGTCTTTGGCGACGGCTTAATTCAACAGAGCTATCAGGCAGCCCTCTTCACTGCAAACTACTTAATCGCTCAAGCACAGTCAGATGTTGCAGGCGAGTACTACTGGAGGATGTCAAATCATTCGACATCCGTTTCTATAGGCCAAGATCGCGGTGTCACTTCAATTGGGCGATTCTTTCTGCAGCTTTATCAAATTACAAACCATCCTATTCATCTGGAGTACGCCCAAGGTGCCGCGCAATTTATTATCAACTCATTAGCTACAGCGGATATCAGTCATGACTGGTATGCAGGTCATGCCGGCGCGGGGGAGTTTTTGCTAGAACTTTACAACGAGACTTTCAATCAAGCTTGGTTAATTCATGCCGAATTCATTGCCAATAAAATGATCGAAAAAGCCCTCAGCGACCCTGCAGGTGGCGTGTATTGGCTACATTGGCCGGGCAATCCCAAAATTTACACCGGCATTGCCCATGGCAATGCCGGGGCCAGCTTATTTTTACTGAAGCTTTTTGCTATCACTGGAAACCACCATTTATTAACTATCAGCATAGAGGCCCACACTTGGTTAGCGCAGCATAAAATGCCAATCACTGATCAAGCTGTTGCATGGAAACGACTTTCTTATGACAATTTTATTTACCACGGTTGGTGCAGTGGTGCCGCTGGAATGGTACCGATGTTTCATGAGCTCTATTACGCGACACAAGCTCCACAATATTTCAATCTTTTACAACAAATTGGTCATGGCTTGGTAGAGTCCGCCATCACTCAACCGGCTGGAGTGGCCTGGCCTAGAGATTTGGCAGGAGGAGAGTCATTTTTTACTACTTATTGTCAGGGAGCGGCTGGCATTGTCGATACACTTTTTTATTTGCATCAATTATTTCCAGATTCAAATTTTGATGCGGTTGCACATCAAGGGCTTGAGTGGTTAACAAACGAGTCAATACAGTATCCAACAGGTGGGATCTACTGGCCAGTCTCGCAAAGATTTCGACGTTTCGACGTGGGTTATCAAATGGGAGTTGCTTCGGTCGCAAGAGCCTTTATTACCGGATATCGCAACAATCCCAACCCGAATTACTTAAACATTATTGAGCAAGCAAGCGAGCTGTTATTAAGAATTGCCCACCGCCCCAACAATAACCAAGTTTATTGGAATTCTGAAATTTCAATAACCGATATGAGTGAAGATCCTGAAACCAGTTTTAACGGATGGCACGACGGTAATGCCGGTATCGGCATGTATTGGATAGCAGTGTATCAATTATTAAATGAGGAAAGCCCATGAAATTGTTGCTTATCAAAGTTTCTCAAATGTTCTGCTTAATACCATTTGGGCTATTGCTCACCGTTAGTTGTTCAAACAATTCCCAGCCGACACCCATTGATGATGATAATGGCAATAACCGACCTGAAGTAACCGCACCAGTTCCTTATTTAGTTGAAGTCGGTCCAGACTACTACCCTTTCCCTCACCATGCACCGACTATGAACGCGGATCAATATCAAGTCCTCCTCGATGAGTTATTTATTATCAATGGATTTGGAAACTATCAAGGCAGTGGCGATTTCGAGTCGATGTATATGCACGATGGACTCGATATTGTGCTCAATAATGGCACCGATTTATTTTTTATTACCAATGGAACGGTGGTTAAAATACTGGACCATTTAGCAGGCTCAAAAATGCTGATTGTTGAGGATGAAACTAACCCCAATTTTGGTTGGGCCTATGTTCATATCGATAATTTTGATGTTCAACTCGGACAAAAAGTGTGGCGGGGCCAATATTTAGGTGAAGTGAGTTTTTATGGAATAGAGCACATACATTTGACCAGAGTAGCCAAACATCCGAGTTTGACTTGGAGTGAAGGATATTTATCGGTAGAGCCAAGCCATTTGTTTTTATTTCATGATGATGAAGCCCCAATCATTGGCAGTTCTGTCTACAGTTTCATGGCAGGCACCGATCAAATCATAGCGCAAAATGATTCTTCTCCCGTTTTTGGAAGCATCGACCTAGTCATTCCAGTGAGGGAAACCGGCCGCTATGCCGAATCGGTTGAAACAACAGGGGCCAAAGCTCGTTGGCTTCCCAAAGTCCTGACTTGGAATATACAAAACGAAGCCAATGAAATCCTCTTAGACCGATCGTTTGATTTTGAACACCTCTATATTGATTTTGATTACAACTACGATTATTTAAGAGAGCAGGCATCAATCATTATTAAACCACCTCAACTTTTTACCGGTGTTCCCTGGTATTTGGAAGGGTTTACTTACCTAATGATTTCGCGATTGCCTCAAATCGATGCACCACGAACCTTGAATGACAATGATCGTTTGCTACATTGGGATACTCAAAAATTGAATTCAGAAGGTGATGCTGTCTATCCAAATGGTCGTTATAAGCTGACCATTCAAGCCATAGATACCAACGGCAACACAATTACTCAATCCATGTGGATTGAAGTTCAAAATTAATTCTGCATGATAAAAAAAGCCCCGCAAAAGCGGGGCTGGCGTGATTAACGATCTGCTAAACCAGGGAGAATAGTAGAGGGTTCACTAAAAATATTATCTGCTTCTAAGACCACAGGGTCAGTAACAAGTTCCTGTTCAATAAATACGGTTTTTTGCTTGGGTCTGGTTTGACTCACTACAACACCCACTAACACAATCGCGGCCCCTAAATATTGCAACGCTGTCAATCTTTCATCGAGCAACAACCAACCGAAAAATAAACAAGCAATGGGCAGTAAATTCAACCAAGAACCAGCTTGGCTAGCTGGCATTTTTCCAAGGGAAAAGTTGAAAGCGGTAAATGCAATAATGTTTACACCCCAAGCCAAAAATAAAATGGCTGCCATGCCTTCAAAAGTAACGCTAGCAGGTATTGTCTCTCCGCTTAACCAAACTGCCGGTAAAAAGAACACCGAACCGACAAAGGTTTGAATGGCGGTTAAATACAGTGGTGAATAACGCTGAATGAGTTTACGTGCCACAATGGAATAACCAGCAGCAAACGCAATCGCAATGACTTCTAAAGAATTACCGAGTAATGGATTAGGTGCAGACTCTGATGCTTCGCCTGTGGCAGAAAGCAAAATCGCACCGGCAACCGCAATACCACAGCCAGTTAATAAACGTGATGAAATTTTCTCACCTAAAAAATAAAACGCAGCCACGGCAACCATTAATGGCTGCAACGAGGTGATCATTCCAGCCTCAGAAGCCGTCGTGTAAGTTAATGCTAAGCCTTCAAATACAAAATATAAACACGGCTCGCAAAGTGCCAATAATAAAAACCAACGCCAATCACCTTTACGATATGGCTCATTTTTTAGCGCCGGAATAAAAAAGAAGAGTACCGCTGCCGCTAAAATCATCCGTAAAAATACGGTGAGCATAGGGCCAAATTCAGTAACGGCCACTTTCATGAATACATAAGAGCTGGCCCAAATAATGATTGCCAATAACAAAGCAGGTAACGCTAACCGCTGGGTGTTAAATGTTGATGTTGTGTGCATAACGCCTCCTGTTCTGCAGCGCTTGATAAGCGCAAGGAAAAAAGCAGCTGATTAAAAATCAACCGATCGAGGCGTAGTGTATCTATTTCTAGGTAAGCCGAAAAACGAATGTTTTTAAGGTCTCGCATTAGTTTAACTAATGCGAAATCAGGTATGACAAAGGGGTCATTGCTCGCTTTTAATGAGTTCTCTGATTCTATCGACCACCCACTGAGGATCATCTTCAGTCAGATCATGACCTCCCCAAGGGTGCTTAAATAAAGGGGCATCTACTAAAGTCGCAAGCTTTTCTGAGCATCTCGGAGCAACAAAACGATCCCCTTCTGCCACCAGCACACTCACTTTTACCTGATTTAATTTTTTGGCTTTAAAACAAAGACCCGCCCAAGCCATAAAAAGCTGATTCAGCAACGATACCGGATGCTTAGTTTGAATACTCGTCCAAAGCTCGATCCGCTCTTGATTAATCGGTCGGGTATTGCAGGTAATTTGGTATATCGCTTTTTCCTTAGCCGATAAATTCCAGCGCATCAATATCCCAGGGTAAGCCAATGCTTTCCAAACTTTGAGCCGCTGCATAAAAAATGAATGACGGCTACTACTGTTAATTGGGATCACCTGTTCTACTTCATTTGGAAATAACGCCCCCCATTCAAGTGAAATCATACCTCCGAGTGATAGACCAATCAGTATCGCCTTATTTTTACCTAGTTGAGGAAGCACTTGATTTCGAATATGGGTTACAAATGCTGAAATATTACTGGGACTTCGCTCATTGAATAACGTACCTGCTCCAGGTAAATCAGGTCGATGAATAATGGCCTCTGGAAAGGCTTGTTGCAATAAATCAACAAACGGTTGCCATTGCAACTGATCTCGTCCTAGTCCACGGATCACAATAAAATGCAGCGGTTGGGTCATAGTTCTATTATTGCTAGTCGTTTTGCGCACCTTACACATAACTCAATATTATGTGCAAATTTATCGTTATACTCATGCTCTCGTTCTTTTGAAAAAGTAACAGGACAAAACATGCTAAGACAACTCAGTGCAAAATGGTTAAGAAGAGTTTTAAATCTATGGCCACCCTACTTTGGTGCCAGAATCAAAGTTATCGACATTTCCGAAGACTGGCGCTATGCCAAAGTTCTATTAAAAAAGAGCTTTTTAAATACCAACTATTTTGGTACCGCATTTGGCGGTTCTCTGTTTTCCATGACCGATCCGTTTATGACTTTACTGCTTACCAATCGTCTCGGCCGAGACTTTATTGTTTGGGATAAAAGTGCTGCGATCAAGTACATCAAACCCGGTACTACTCATGTGTTCGCTGAATTTCATTTAAGTGATGAACAGGTGCATAACATTCGCCAAGCTGCGCTTGCTAACGAAAAGTATGAACCTGAATTTGTTGTGAATGTAATAGATGCAAATAATGAACTTATCGCTCGCGTTGAAAAGAAACTCTATGTAAAGAAAAAAAACAAACCCGTCATTAGGCATGAGGAGTAGCGCCATTTCAAAAAAATCTTAAGCATCTACCAACAAAAACCCAATGTTTGTGAAATATTTGCTCTTTTTTTAAACGCCCAGTGGTTTAGAATAGCTTTTTTATTTTTTGGATCTTTTGGTTTTTGAAGGATATTTATGTCAGATAAATACAATGTCATATTTTTTGGTGAAATCAACGATGGATTCGAACTACCTTCGGTTATCAATGCATTCGCCCAAGCGTTTAAAATAGATAATGCAAAAGCACAGCAGTACTTTAACGGCGATCTGCGTACTTTAAAGAAAAACATCGATGAGCGAACCGCTCTAAACTTTCAAAAAGCTCTCGGTAAACTTGGGTTAATTGTTCATTTAAAATCGCTTGAACCGGTTAAGGCCGATTCTTTAGAGTTTTCACTAGAGCCCAAGCACGATGAAATAGAAGAAGCGCCCGTCAAACAATCTGCTGAACAGGCTGCCGTTTCTGATCAGAAGTCCTTTTGTTGCCCAAAATGTAAAGTGGAGCAAAAGAAAACCGAGCAATGCATAAGCTGTGGCATTTACTTTGAAAAATATTTTGCTCAACAACAAAGCAAAACCCCCATCAACTATTCCCTAGAGCCTAAAGAAGTTGACGTATCTGACGAAGATATTCACCAAGAAGAAACGATTGATGAGTCCACTTATCAAAATGAGGCTTTCAACCTTAAAGCCATTTCAGCGGCTGCAATAGCGGCCATTTTGGGCGCAGCAGTATGGCTTGGGATTATTGTGTTCTTTAATTATGAGCTCGGACTTATCGCATGGGGTATTGGCGGACTCGTTGGATTTGCCGCCGCAACGTTTGGAGGTTACGGTGAAAAAGTGGGGATTGCCTGTGGCATTCTAGCGATGCTCTCAATTTTTGGCGGTAAGTTCTTATCATATGAGTACATTATTAATGAAACCTATGATGACATGCGGCCGATATATGAAGAACAGCTACTCAACGCTAATCGATATAGTGCAGCCAAAAACAGTGATCACCAATTAAAACAATTGATGATTGATTTAGAATATACCTATGCTACCAGCATTCATGATATTTATGACGAAGAGCTGCAAGAGTTTAAACAAGCTGCCGCACAAGAATTTGCTATGATGGCGCTGACTCAACCCAGTTTTGAAAGCTGGATGGAAATGACGTTCAGTGACAATGGTTTAAGCATCTCAACTTTTGACATGATGAAAGAAGATTTTGGCCTTATCGATATTATTTTCTTGATTCTAGGTGTTGGCACCGCCTTTCGATTAGGCAGAGGCGAAGTTTAGATGTAATTTAATAGATTCTACGGCTCAAAGTAATATTTGAGCCTACTTGCGCAATAAGCTATATCTTCTGCTGCGCAAACTAAATGTTATTGTGGCAAGCCAAACTTACAAACTTTCTAGGTTATGTTAATATTATCCTTGTATTTGTAATGAAAAATTGATTTAGTCTCTGCCCTCAAAGTTCATTCAAATTTATTACATTGTGCTGCATTACTATGACTAAGGTACTCGTTCTCGATGCTTATCGACACTCTCTAAACATACTTCGCGATCTGAAGCATGGCGGTTTCGACACGATATTAGGTATTGACGTTGATTGCTCTGAAATTGCAAACCAATCCCAAAAATCTAAGCCCATTAAATTAGGTTTACTTGAAAATAACTCAAAGGCTAGAGCCAACTTTAGCCATTTAGAAAATCACTTTGTATTTTATTCAAATACTATTAATCAGTTTTGGACGCATGAAAGTATTGAAAAAACAGACGTTTTTGTTCAACAATTAAACTCGCTATTAGAATCAGACAGTGATATTAAAGTTATCTATCCCGTTGGTGAAGTGAGCACTTATCAACTCGCTAAAATTAAAGACCTATTACCTAGCCATGTTAAAATCATAGCTCCTAACCTTGATCTTCTTCACTTTTGTTTAAGCAAACTCGAGAGCAATAAAGTTTGTGAGTCATTAAATATACCCGTTGCAAAGTTCATCCAAGTTAAATCAATTCATCAAATTGAACAGTCTATTCAATCAATTGGTTATCCGTTTATATTAAAACCAACAGAGCCAACCATTGAAGGTTCAATTTTTAAGTGTGAAGTGATTGATAATGAACAAACTTTAAAATCAAAATTGAACAAACTTCCAGCTGCGTTTAATTTACTGATGCAACAACAAGCCTTTGGAAAACGACATAACTGTCAGTTTCTTGCGAAGCATGGAAAAATCAAAGTCTACTTTGAATCTAAGGTATTAAAAACAACTGAAGCCGATGATACCGGATACAGCACTTGGGATGTTTCAGTTAATCCATTTCACCAACAGCACTGCAGTAAGTTAGTCGAACATTTAAATTATGACGGTATTGGCTGCATACAGTTTTTATATAACGAAAGAGACCAAGCCAGTACGTTTTTAGAGTTTAATCCTCGTACCGATGCAACCATTGCATTGGCTATAGCTAGCGGAGTTAGCTTTCCAGCTTTGGTTGTTAAGCAAGCATTAAACATCAACCTACCAACAAATTCTAAAGTGGCAACATATGCTGTGAATCGATATCGGCATTGGCTAGATGGCGATTTACAAAGGTTAAGCTCAACCCTAACAAGCCAACAGCGTTTTTCAATAAAATTAAGTGCAATACTTAAAGTATTGACTCGAGTATTTTACGCCAACCAACACACCGTATTTAACTTATATGATCTTAAGCCTGCTTTTGTTTGCTATTTTGGAAAAATCTCCAATTGGTTGAGAAACCGTTTGAATTAGCTTTCTAATTGTAAGTTATCAATGTTTTAGTATATTTGTTATTCATATTCTATACTTTACTAATCCTTTCACTTCTGAAAAAACCAGTAATCTTTGAGCTAGGTGCCAGAGAATGATTGAATAAAAACAATACGATAACTTCCATTTATGAACGATCAGCAGCAACGGATAAAAGAGCTAACAGCACAAAACTTAGCACTAGAGCAACGAGTATCTAGCTTACAAGCAACGCTCGACCATATTGGCGCTTATGTGTTTATGAAAGATACTAATGGCTGCTATACCTTTGTAAACTCCTTAGTATGCGAGCTTTTCAACATCACGCCTGATGATATTATTGGAAAGGATGATTCCAGCTTTTTCTCTCTGGATGAATCCGATGATTTAAAAAAGAATGATCTAAAGGTTATAAAAGAAGGCGTTACCATTGAATGCGAAGAGCGTAACGTAATTGCAAGCACTGGCGAAACTCGCTATTACCAAACAGTAAAAAGCCCATTAAAAAACAGACAAGGACAAGTTATAGGTATGCTCGGTGTCTCTACCGATGTTACCCCACGGAAAGAATTGGAAATAGAACTCCTTAAAAAGCAAGAGTTACTCGACGTTATCATGCACAATATTGATGCTTATGTGTATGTAAAAGATCGCGATTATAAATTTGTTTATGTAAATCCAAGAACGGCCAAACTATTTGGCATGGAGTTAGAAGAGATTGTTGGGAGAACAAGTGAGGAAATACTGCCAAAGAAAATTGCAGATTTATTTGAAAAAACTGATGAGCAGGTGTTTAAAACTGAACAAAAACACACGGGTGAAGAATGCTATCCAACAAAGAACGGTTCATACAAATATTACTGGTCAATTAAAGTGCCGCTCAGAGACGAATTCGGAAAAATTAGTCGAATGATTGGTTTTTCTACCGACATCACGGAATTATCTATATTAAAAAACAAACTTGAACAGCAAGTTGCTTTAGAGATTCAACGCCGTACCGAGCAAGAACAAATTGCTATTACCGATCCGTTAACCGGTTTATATAATCGCTTAAAACTGGATGAGTCATTAGAAAAAGAGCTTGATCGCGCTCATCGTTATGATGGTAACTTGGGACTTATTTTAATGGATATCGATCACTTTAAACAGGTGAATGATAATTACGGTCATCAAGTGGGTGATAAAATATTGATTAAAATTGCTGAGGTTTTAAATAACAACATTCGCAAAGTAGACATAGTGGGGCGTTGGGGAGGAGAAGAGTTTTTAATTATTTGCCCACAAACCGATGAACAGGGAACCTTTCAACTTGCCGAAAATTTACGAAAAGATATTGTAAGCTGTAAGTTTCCAGAAGTAGGAACTAAAACGGCCAGCTTTGGCGTGACTAATTACCAAAACGGAGACTCGCCTCACCAACTACTCTCTCGCTCTGATCGCGCATTATATAAAGCCAAACAAAATGGCCGAAATAAAGTGGAAACCAAAGACTGATGTTTAATCAATCTCAAGATATACAATTTTAGAAGATGATTCTCTTTCTCACTCCATGATTTATATTTGCACGACGTAAGAGTCAATCGTTTTTTGATATTGATTAAATTAGGCCACTTTAAACTTCCTGATATTTTTATTGTGACTTTTTCTATGTGCAACGGTTAAATAAGATGATTTATCGGACAATTCTAAAATCCTTTTACAAGCAACCTCCGGAATAATAGGAACATTCAAACAACCCACTAAAATAGCAAATTGCTCATATGCCTCCATATCGGCTGAAATCAATTGCTCAATCGTTTGAGTACTGATACCAAAACAAACACTATTTTGCTGTAGAGAAGACTGAGAAACCAAATCTAAATACTCGGCTCCAACAATACCACCTCTTCCATCTGGCTCAACGTTAATTAATATAGCGTCGAATGAATGAGCTTCAGTGAACTGTAAAGCTTCAGAATAAGATTTGGCCACATCAACAAGACAATTTAATTGGAGAAATTCTAATTCCATTTTGTAAAACACATCAATCCCGTATGATTCAACCAGTAAAACTCGCTTCATTTTACAGTTCTCTATTTAATGACACATTACATTGCATAATAGTGCCAGATAAATTTTTTGCGAAGTTAATCCTAGCTACTTCCTAGAATATTTTATTATTAAATAGTGTAAATTCTGCGATCAAAGAAATATAACTAAATACTGTCAATCTAAATAGCTGATGTCTCACAAGACTATAAGAATTGTGCTTACAAAGCATGGAATGTTTTTTGATTATAAAGCCTTGTGAGCATGCTCGGTTATATTACCTTCTTTCAAACTGAACTACTCGATTGCGCCCACTGTTTTTAGCATCATAGAGTGCTTTATCGGCTCTAACCAAAGGCTCTTCTGCCTGTTTGTCAACTTCGCATAACTGAGTCAGCCCTATGCTAATAGTGACTTTGATTATATTCTTCTTAAACTCAATAAGCTGACTTTCGGTTTTCTTACACATGCGCTGCGCAATTTCATTGGCAAGAGAAAAGTCGCAGTCGCACAACATTAATGCAAACTCCTCTCCGCCTAACCTTCCTATCAAGTCATACTTACGCATACTATTTTTTAAAATAGAAGCGACTTGTTTTAATACCTCATCTCCAGCAGCATGCCCATAAGTGTCATTAATCTTTTTAAAATTATCAATATCCACCATTAAAACAGCCGCTTGATTTTGATGCCTAATTTGTCGTTCTAATTCTATTTGCGCAAGCTCTAAAAAATGTCTTCGATTAAATAGCCCAGTCAAACTATCCGTTGTTGCCAGTTCAAATAGCTTGATATTGGCTTCTTTCTTTAGTCGATTTTCTCGGTACAAGTAATAGCTCATAATTAAAAACAAACTGACTGCAATAAATGCACTAAACAACAATGTTTTTTGCAAGCTTATAGTCGACTCTTTTTGTTCAATAATTTTCGCCCGTTGATTTAGCAGAGCCAGCTGCTCTGAAAGTATGGTTTTGTTTTTTTCTATGGTCGATTGAAATTCCTTGATAATTCGTTCTTGATTGGATATATCCTGCTGTTTCTTTAGCAGCGATTGCTGTTGCTCTGTGAGCGCTTTTTGATTTTCTAACATTCTCAACTCAGAAGATTCTACTCCAGCAATAAGATCAGCGAGTAACAGACGGTTCATTTCCAGTTCATTCTGTCGAACCGCCAACGCCCTCTGAACATCATCCATCTCTTTACGAACTTTACTTAACATTTCTTGGTTTTTGTTAAAGTCGACACTTAAATCTCTTAACTCTTTTTCTTTAAGTTGTACTTTGTTTTCAATAACAACTAAAGCTTGCTCTTTATCGCGCAGCTCATCGCCGAGTTCTTGTTTTGTTCCAGCAAGTTGTAAAAGCTTGCTGGAAACTTTGAACCCCTTTGATTTTAGGTTTTGCCGATTCAGCTTTAAGTTGATATGAGGCTCTTCAAAAACAAAACTCATCATTAAGAAAGCATTATTCACATCTCCATCTACAATCACTAAAGTATTCTTTGTTTTTTCAAACAATTGTTTGGAAGATTGGTTCTCATTTTCAGCGATATAAAGTAACGCGAAATCACTTAAGTTGATGTCTGATAGCTGCACTGGCTCTGCCACTAATCGCTTTCCGCGAATAATAGGCCCATTGCTTTTGTTTAATGTTTTTATCAGTTCAGGAAGGTTTCCGGTGATGCCCACTCGAAGTTGGGACATGTTATTTTCATTGGGCCACTCGGTATTACGCGTAATTTCAACAATATAATGAGCTTTAATTTGCTCTAATGTCAGGGCATCTTCACTTGCAACACCAAAAGATACGATCAGCAAGCCCGTAGTCGAAGTAATAATCAACCACCGCCGTATCGTGAGGATAAATTTACCGACTTGCACCATTAACGACATTCTTAACGAGTTATAACATTGATTATAGAAGAGATCGGCTATTTCGCTTTTACATTAAAAAAACTCAGGCAAGCATCGATTAAAAGCGGAAGCCGATATTAAGGTAAAATGTTCGTCCAGGCTGAGGATGATAGGCAGGGATAAACCCAGAAGGATTTGGATTGAGTACGGGATCATACTCGCTACGCAAACTCGATCCAGCTTGGCGACCAACACCGTAATAATCTTCATCGAAAAGGTTATTAATAATCAATTGTGCACTTAGATTAGGCAGTTCCCACAGGCCTTGGCGAGAAAGAACCAAATCGAACTTTGTGTATCCAGGTGCTTCACCATCGAAATATCGATTGCTGCTAGGAGTATTTCTCGTTCCGACATAATTCATGCGGAAGTTAATATTCCAATGCCAAAAGGTTGGCAACCAATTCACGCCAGCATTCAATTTGTGTTTCGCGGTATGATTAAGCCCAGTCCATCCTTCATTCGGGCGCTTACCTTCTTGGTAGGTGTAATTTAAATACAGTGAAAGCTCATCGCTCATACTTTGATCCCAACGAGTTGTAATGCCTCTTACCTTAGCACCATTAATATTGGCATAGCTTTCACCTCCTACTCTCGAAGGATCAATCACTAAATCGATGCTGTCATTTAAACTTGAATTGAATAAATTGAATTTCATTTTACCTTTTTGCATTTGATAATCGATTTCTAACTCATAAGTATCGACTTGCTCGGGCTTCAAATTAGATTGCCCTCTAAACTCATCATAAAGTTCAAAAATGGATGGTTGGCGAAAGGCTCGGCCATACAAAAATTTGTATAACCAAGTGTGATCGAATTGATAAATAAAGCCAATGCGTGGCGTGCTGGTTGAGCCATAATCACTGCCCTGACTAAATCGTTCACCAATAGAATAGCTGAGCTTTTCACTGAACTTGCCTTCAAATAAGGCGTAAATAGCAGTTTCAGAACTATGCACTACTTCGTTGACTTTTCGCTGACCTAAACCGCCACCGGCTACCGCAACATCCCAAGAGGAGTTAGTCGCTGAGCTGCTTGCATTTTGGTATTGGCCTAACGAAACCACTTGTTCAATTTGTTGATTACCAAGCCAGCGCAATCCTACGATTAAATTTTTATCATTGCCAAGCTCCCAGTCTAAATGATTTTCAAAGCCCACCTGACTACTGCTACTGTGATAAGACTTGACCAAATTAGGGAATCGATAGGTATAGGCAAAGCCGGTATCTGGCTCCTGCACATCTTGGCGATACCATAAATCAGAGTGCCAACTCAGTTCATTTTCAATAAGCGACTTGAGGTTTTTTAAATAAAATGTGGAGCCTCGATGATGCGTAATAAAATTGGGATGGGTTGCATGATATTCGTAAGGAACCACATAACTACCCAGTCCGTCTTTTTTTTCCCAATAATGAAAGCCAGCCTCTAATTCATCAACGTTTATTTTTATTCTTAACACCATATCATCTTTCGAGTTATTAAAGCCATCTGGAATTGCAAGACCGGCGTACGGACTGGGCACTGAAGTGATATAGTTGCCATTACTGTCGTAGTCGGCCGATAGCACTTCAGGATAAAAATTATTAGAAAAATAACTACCCGGATCGTAACGTCCGATCCCTCCATCACCGTCACTCAAATATTGCTTCAATGCAACTTGATAATAAAGTTGTCCTAGCTGTCCACCGTGTAATAACTCTAATGATTGTGTGTTATTTTTACCCAATAATACTTTGCTGTAAGCCCCTTCAAACTGACTACGAGTGATAATATGGATGATGCCTGATACCGCTTGCGCACCATACAAGGCCGAACCCGGTCCTTGGACAATTTCAATTCGCTCTACATCAATCAGCATTTGTTCATCGGTAAGCCCTTGTGCCCAGTTAAATGAAATATGATTTTGCACAAGGCCATCCACCATGACCATTAATCGAGTATTACCATTGTCACCGCCTATGCCTCGATTTAAAGAATGAACCGGATATTCACCGCCACCGTCTTCATAGGTTGAAAAATCAAAACCGGGCACATCTTCAAGCACTTCAATAATATTGCGATAACCCCTGCGGTTGATCAGCTCTTTAGTGATGATGGTGATATTGGCGTGAGACTCATCTATCGTCTGCTCGCGCTTAGATGATGTGACCACCTTAATGTTAGCCAGCTGATCGAGGCTAATAGAAAAATACTCTTCCTTTTTTTGCTGTGAGGTATTTGGGCTAGATTGTTCGATTGAAGTTTGGCTTTCAGCGGCACTTAAGAAAGAGCTCATCACAATTAAGCCGCTTAGCCATATGAAAATAGTCTTATGAAAAGGCAAAAAACTTAGCCTTCCTTGAGCTATTAATAACCGACTTAAAAAAAATCTCGTTAATGGCATCTAACAGGGCCTAACCACGACACATTGCTTAAAGTATAGACCGTTTCCGAAAGATAGCTTCTTGACTGCTCAGCTTGGCGGCGCGCGCCCTCACTGAGCAGTAAGAGCGGGAGCATAAAAAAGGAGACAGTTAGATTTTACTGGTTAGAAATTCGACCGATTGACTATCGCCTAACTCAAGATGAGCAGATAGCATCAGCATGTAAGCTTGTTTCGATTGGTTATTCAAAGCATACAATGCTTTTGCTGCACAAATGCTTTCTTTGTACTTTTTTTGTTCCGATTTGATTCCTGCTTTTAATAACCAAGCTCTTTCCGTTGGCACAGGTTGTTGTTGGAAATAATCATTAAGGAATTTATCAGACTCATCTAAACGATTTTCACTAAAAAGCATTAATGCTAAATTAAGTCGAGCTTTTTGGCGCTTTTCAACTGGTAAAGCCTTTTGCTCGGAAGCAAGCTCAGTTCTATTAACCGCACTCATTAAGTAATCGATGGCCGCTGAGGTTTTATCATTCATTATCAACAAATCAGCCAGTTGAGTTTCTAATACAGCTAGCTCTGAAGCAGATAGCCCTGAAGATTGTAGCTCGTCACTTATCAACTGACTTGCTTTATCAAACTCCTCTACTGTAACTAACTGATGGATAGACCGTGTAATTGAATAAAACGCTTGGCTTGGTACAAAATCGGATTCATTAGTTGCGATAGCAACATGAGCTTTACATTCAGCCGTATAGACCGAACTAAACTCTTTTAATTTAGCAACATCATACTCCATAGTTTTTTTATCATTTGCCGCAATAGAAAGTGAAAGGCTTGCAGCAAAAACCCAAAATACCGATTGTAATTTATTCATTTGTTTTTCCTTATTGTTGAACTCGTCAACAATAAGAACGAGCAACAAAGCAAAATGGGGGTTTAATACTTAACCTGAGTTAGGGATACTTTCTTAATTTTAAGCTACAGAACTGGGCCTTAGTAAAAGCTAACGGTCCAAGTAGAAAAATTTAAAATGAACTTAGAAACCAAAATGTTTTGCCAACCCCTTTAATATGGCGTTGTTGTATTCTGCTTCCAAATATTGTCGAGCTTCAACTTCAACATGGTCCATTTCATCTTCTTCACACATTTCGGGCAACATATCGCACACCATAGTCCAAATCATCCACCAAGGCTCATCAATATCATCCAGCAACGCCTCGTATTTTTGCTTAAGCTCAACCATTGAGGTTGGAGCTAGCTCAAACGGTTCTGTGTTTAAAAAATTGTCTTGAATTTCACCTAGGTGGTTGTTCGATTCATCAATGATCCAATATCGATAAATGTTTTTATTTCTTGATTCATTCCGTCTTTCCTTTTAATTCAATTGCTGCAAACTATCACTCAAATAACCACATCAAAAGCATTAACACGAAGCAGAAATGCTTCTCAGCAATGAGTTCTAGGTAGTTAGAAAACCAACAAAAGTCAGCGAGTTAAAAAACTCTTTTATATTTCCACTGAAGAATCATTTAATGTTGGATAGGTCGTTAAATACAATACGAATAACGAACCTATAACGGGTACTAAATTCATTAATTGCCACCAAGGACTGAGCCCTGCATCTCTTAATCTTCTGGTGCAAGCTGCAAGCCAAGGAACCAATACTAGCAATTGTGCAAGCTGGAAAAACAGTTCACTCGTGAACATAGACAGCGTTTGTGCAAATGCCAGCAGCATAATTGCCGCTAATATAAACCACCAAAAGTCCGATCGTGAAGTTCTACCTTGAAATTCTAATCCTAAAATCACGCCTTGCTTGATAGCTTCAAGTGCAGGTTGACTAGGTTTAAAATATCCTTCCAACAAACTTTCAGGAGTTACTTCGAAAACCGCCGCGAGCGAACGCAGAGATTCAGTTGAAATTTTAGAGCCTGACTCAAGCCGCTGAATGGTTCTTAAGTTAAGCCCGGTCAACTCAGCCAGTTGCTCTTGAGACCACTGCTTAGAAGTTCTAAGTTCTTTTAATCGTTCGCAATTAATTTTCATGCAATACCCTTAGTTGAAGTGAGTTCGTAGGCCTAATGTTCATATATTTTATTGAAATACTATTACGACTTGACTACGACATCATTACGGCATGATTGCGAAGTCGCATATCAAAAGCCAACTATTATATTTGTAACCGACTTAAACTGCTTGAACGGACTTTTACTCTGGACGAGCGTACAACGTTTTGAGAGATAATAACAAAAAAGCCCCTTACTTGAGTAAGAGGCTTTTAGAGGTTTCGATTTTATAATTAAGGATCAGCGCGAGCTGTAATTTTTAAACCAGAAACCGCACTGTAACCATACACGCTGTAGTGCCAAGTTGTACCAGCAGGATTCGTAAAAGTACAGGTTTCTTCATTGCCATTTTTATAGGGTCGGCAATTATAACTAGATGACGTTGGACGTGAGCCTTGACGCACATATAAGTCAGCATCACCGCTGCCGCCGGTTGTGGTAACCGTTAGCTTCGAATAACCCGATGGTAAAGTAATGGTGTAGTGTTTCCAAGCGCCACGAGACACAGACACATTACTATTTACTTGTTCAATTACTTGGTTGCCACCACCAGAACCTGCGGTGAAACTGCCGGTTAAGCTGACACCAGAGAAAGAACTATAAGCTTTTATACGAACATAGTATTTACCACCGGTTTGAGTGCCAGTACAGGTTTCGTTGTTTCCAGTTTTATATGGACGACAATCGTAACTTGAATCGGTTGGTGTAGAGCCAAATTTCACATACATATCGGCATCACCGGTACCACCGCTCATCACAAAGCTGATGTTGCTAGCTCCTGAGGGAACATCAAGTGTAAACACGACATCACTTCCAGTGCTGGCAGAAATACCCGTTTTTGCAACGCCATTAGTTAAGGCGCTACCTCCAGTTCCACCACCTGAACACGAGCCAACACCTACCGCACACCACGCTTGCTCAATCGCCGCTTTTTCTGTTGCACCGTACAAATCTTGTGCTGCTTGCGCAGTACCAACACGCGCATTGGCAAAGTTAGTCGATGAAGTAAAGTAAGTTGTTAAAGCGCGATAAAAGATTTTTTCCGCTTTAGCTAACCCAATTGCGGGTACTGTATTGGTGGTTTTATTACGAGGATGCTTTCCACCTTGAACCGCTAAAACAAACGCAAGATTACCTATCCCAGAATTTAAGTGAACCCCACCGTAATCTTGTGTGCCTGTATAACGCTCTGGATAGTAATCGTAAGATTGACCATCTTGAGTTGGGTTATCCATATAACGAAGTGCATCACCGGATGTACCAGGTGTATAAACTTCCGCACCCACTTTCCAGCTTGGACTAGATTGTCCATTTCGGTAGGCTTTTGCAGCAACACCCATAATGTCCGACATAGCTTCATTAAGTGCACCAGACTCGTTTTGATACACCAAATTAGCCGTGTACTGAGTCACACCATGAGTGAGTTCATGTGCAATAACGTCAAACGATCCGGTCAAATCAGTGAAGGTAGTACCATCACCTTCGCCATAATACATTTGATTGTTATACCAAACCGCATTGTTCCAGTTGCTACCTACATGCACATTAGAGTTCATGGTCATACCGCTGTTATTAATACTGTCGCGGCCGTGCTTTACTGAGTAATAATCATAAACTCGTGAAGCACCGGTATGCGCATTTTGCGAGGGCGTATCGGGGCAAGATTCACTGTTAGTACACCACAATTGACGTTGTGATGAGTCATTGTATGCACGGTTATTATGCGTATAAGTTCGGTAGCTTTTGGCTCTATGGACTAGAGGATGACGTGCTAGTTCAGTTAAGTTGTTTGCATCTAAAAACAACACATCATGTTCAAAGCCATCAGCGGTGTCATATTTAACTTCTATCCGCCAAGCCATTTTGGTTTGGTCAAGCTCTGGTACATAAACATAAGACAGCTCTGGTTTGCTTTTTAGATCACCGGCTTGCTTAGCAAGAGCTATCACTTCATCGGCCTTACTGCCCTTGCCTTGTAACGATGCAATCACAGATTTTGCCATTGGGTCATTATCGGTAGCCAATTGACCACTGATGGCATAAATGGTTTGTCCGTTTTTTGCGGCATTGGCTTCTGTGTGCACGATCATAGCAGCACCATAAACCTTTAGTCCGTTTATGGTTTGCTCTAAATGAGTATGGGTTTTTCCCAGTTCATCGGTCCATTCACGAGTGATTTTAAATCCTTCATTACCGACTAAACCAAAGTC
>JBFHSP010000021.1:0-26669 GCA_041591085.1 Kangiellaceae bacterium
CCGAGCCAAAGTCAAAGTTAAAAGCCTTAGAAAATGCAAAGGTCGACTTTGGGTTTATTAATAATGGTGAAAGTTTAAATAATGAATCAAGTGAGGCTGTTGCAGCTGAAAACGCTTCAAGCAATGAGACGCTGGTTGAGCCAACAAATTTAAACGAGACTACTGCCTCAACAGAAATAATCACAGAACCATTCAGCTCCATTCTTGCTGAAGAGCTAAAATTAACCGCAATATTTGACTCTCTAACCAGAAGCTCTCGCTACACACCGGTTAATCACTTTGGGTGGAGGCAGCCTGTTTTAGCTAAAAGTGCTAATGAATGGGTTAGAATTGTTGGTGGTGAAGACTACTCTGACCGGTTCGACTTACAAGGCAAAGACTTGTCCCGTGCTTTGCTCCCACTAAGTTCTACCGGCTTTGACCCCAATCATACATTGCAAACCCATGAAAAGAACCCCAATGAATTAGCTACAGACTTGAATCAACCGCAATTTTCAGTTGAATCTGTTATTTCAAATAGTACCGCAGATTTAACAGAACTCTCATCGGATGCACCGCTTATAGAACCGCAATACTTTTCAGTTCCAGAAATTGATGGAGCCATTCAAGTTTACTTAGGTCGATATTTGCATATTAATACCCAGTTGTACTTACGTCAGCCAGGAGAAGTTGAACAAGATTTGTCAGCAATATCATCAAGTCTATCCAATACTTTACTGCAATCTGGAGAGCAAAATTCGAATGTATTTGAGTCAGGCTTTAATTGGTCTTATCAATCCGAATCTCTTTTTCAATTTGAAGAAAAAGAAACCGTAAAACTGACTCAATTAATTAACTATCCGATGATTCAATCAAGACGAGTCCGTAGTAATGAAACTCACTATTTTGATCACCCTTTATTTGGGTTGATAATTCAAATTAGACCTTTTGAACCATTAACAATTGAAACGAATCAAAAAGAATAAATAAGGAAAGATTTATGGCCAATATTACAGTATTAGGATGTGGCATGGTGGGAAACGCCATGGCTCAGGATCTAGCAACTAATCATAAGGTAACTAGTGCTGACAAAAATAAAAAAGCACTCGCACAGCT
The DNA here is from genome assembly GCA_041591085.1 of Kangiellaceae bacterium. Classification (GTDB taxonomy): domain Bacteria; phylum Pseudomonadota; class Gammaproteobacteria; order Enterobacterales; family Kangiellaceae; genus Pleionea. Next base: position 1,096 of record JBFHSP010000021.1, read on the forward strand.
TAAAGAAGCTAATGAAGGTATTATCACTATTGCTGCTGACTTAAGCGATCCAGAAGCTATCGCAGATGTCATTGCCGACGCCGATTTAGTGGTGTGTGCGGTGCCAGGTTTTATGGGATTTGAAACACTGAAAACCGTTTTAAAACAAAAAAAGAATGTCGTAGATATTTCCTTTTTTCCAGAAAACCCAATGGATCTAGATTACATTGCCAAACAGAATGATGTGTTTGCAGTAGTGGATTGCGGTGTCGCTCCAGGAATGGACAATATCTTGTTAGGCTTTCACAACAAAACCATGAAAGTCGAAAACTTTGAATGTTTGGTGGGCGGATTACCTCTAATGCGTCAATGGCCTTTTGAATATAAAGCCCCCTTTTCTCCCATTGATGTTATTGAAGAATATACCCGACCAGCTCGCTATGTTGTGAATGGCGAAGTAGTCACCCGTGAACCATTGACCGATTGTGAAAATATCCATTTTGATAAAGTTGGTACACTGGAAGCGTTTAATACAGACGGGTTAAGAACATTAATTGAAACTATGTCGCATATTCCTAATATGAAGGAAAAAACGCTACGTTATCCTGGTCATGCGGAGTACGTCAGTGTACTAGCAAAAACCGGATTTTTTTCAGAGGAAACGATTAACGTTAAAGGATCCAATATTCGTCCAATCGACTTTACTTCAGCAGTGTTAATTGACAATTGGAAGCTCAGAAAAAATGAAAGTGAATTCACCGTGATGCGAGTAACCATAGAAGGTGAAGAATCAGGAAAGCAAAGAAGGCACGTTTATAACCTGTTTGATGAAACCGATAAAGAAAAAGCTCTTTCCTCAATGGCAAGAACCACTGGCTTCACCGCGACAGCGACCGTTGACTTTGTTCTTGGAAAAACCAAGCCCGAACCTGGAATTTGTCCACCAGAAATATTTGGTGGTATTGATGGCGCGTGCCAACATGTTCTCGAATATTTAGAAAAGCGCAACGTGTTTTATAAAAAAGAATCGACGACCCTTTAAAGGATATTTTATGACTGATAAACAACAACTTTCAGCGGATAAAATTGCTGAAATCAAAAAGAATTTTAAATTTTTCGATCGAGATGGTAATGGACAAATTGATCAGGAAGAATTTGGTGAACTATTACGCGTCATTTCACCTCATGCGACCAATAAGCAAATTGAAAATGGATTTGAATTTATTGATGAAGACCAAAGTGGCCATATTGACTTTGACGAATTTCTGGCTTGGTGGGAAACTTGTTGGTGGGAATTTTAATCACCAGAGCTTTTTTTCATGATACAACACTAATAAATCGGCGGAGGCTTTAACAAAGGCCTCCATTTTTGCTCGATAGGCTTGCATTTGTTGTTCATCTGGCTCCTGCTCAAAACACTGTTGTCTAATATATTGAGCCCTGCTTAAATACTTTCTAGAAAAAAACAACAACGCTTCTCTGGCGGTTGAGACTCCCTGACAGGGGATCACATCAGTGATTAAGTCACCAGTGATTATCCAAGCCATTTTTAACTTATTATGACTTTCAAAGGAAATATGCCAAATACCTATCACGCCTTCTAATGTTTTGGATTGATGCTCACTGATGTGATGAACGAGCCAATGATGCTGCTCGGAAAAGTTAAGGAGTTCTTCTAGCTGTTCTTGTTGCCAAGGAGAAAACTGCTCCCAAGCGATCGCAACAGGATGTTCTTGCTTGTTCAAGGAAGGATTAGCCATGGCCATCGTCATCACCTTTCAATATTAAACGCGTAACTCTAACGCTTCGATTGAGGTCATACCTGCCTTGTACAACTCGATCTTATCAGTATAGATCTGCGCGCTTTTTTCTAAAGCTAAAATTTCTTCATTTGTGAGCTCTCTCACAATTCTATAAGGCGAGCCAACCACAAGAACCCCGTCTGGAACTTGGGCTCTCTCGGGTATTAAGGTGTTAGCACCAACTAAACAGTGCTTTCCAATAACCGCTCCATTCAAAATGACCGCATTCATACCGATAAGCGATTGGGTGCCGATCATACAACCATGTAATATGGCCTTGTGACCCACCGTTACTCTTTCACCAATCACCACTGGGATCCCAGGATCAGTGTGGATGACGGCTCCATCTTGAATGTTTGAGTTATTCCCAATGTCTATTCTATCGTTATCGCCGCGAATTACCGCGCCAAACCATATGCTGACATTAGCACCTAAGTTCACTTGGCCAATCAAATCTGCACTCGGTGCAATAAAACAAGATTTGGCATCGAATTTTGGAGCAAACTCTCCTAATTGATAATTCATTTTAGCTTCTTAACCTCTGCTTTGACCAAAAATCACCCAACAAATTCAGTATTTGAGATAACTTTTAATAAAATGGAAATAACATCCGACCAGTTGCACCTATATTGCTAACTCAATATAGCGGCAATTACCCCCTTTTTCTCCTACATTTTTCGACATTTAGCTAAATTTGACTGGAGATTTAGCATGCACAGTGGTAAGGTTGCGCCACCTCAAATTGGGGTGATTTTGGCCTAAAATCGAGCTAAATTTTAGCACTGACTTTTAACTTTGGCTGAACTCTCCACCAATTTAACCAGTCTGAAATGCAACTATCTTCATAAGAGGTTTTAACTATGCAACTTCTCAAGGAACTAGGAATCGATTCCATAAACTCAGGTACCAATTTATCTAATACTGAATGGTCGACCACGAAAGATAAGGGAATTATTGACTCTATTAATCCTGCAACTGGCGAATTAATCGCTCAAGTTTATGTAGCTTCTGAGCAAGATTATGAAGCCATTATGGAACGTGCCCAAGCTTCATTTGAAAAATGGCGTAAAGTACCAGCTCCGCTCCGTGGCGAAGTTGTTCGCAAAATTGGCGAAGCTTTAAGAGCAAAGAAAGATGCATTAGGCAGCTTAGTAACCCTAGAAATGGGGAAGATTAAAGCTGAAGGCGACGGCGAAGTTCAAGAAATGATTGATATGGCTGATTTTGCGGTTGGCCAATCGCGCATGCTTTACGGTAATACCATGCACTCTGAGCGCCCAGAACATAGAATGTATGAGCAATGGCACCCGCTAGGAATTGTCGGCGTTATTTCAGCGTTTAACTTCCCAGTTGCTGTTTGGTCTTGGAATGCATTCATTGCAGCAATATGTGGCAACGTCACTGTTTGGAAACCTTCTCCAAAAACACCATTAACCGCAGTAGCTGTGCAAAACATTTGCAACCAAGTTATGGTTGATAATGGTTATGACCCCATTTTCTTCACCTTTATTGATGGCGCAGATAACGCATTAGCGAGCAAATTCATCGAAGACAAGCGCGTTAAAAAAATGTCGTTCACTGGCTCAAGTGTGGTCGGAAAAATGGTTGGTGTTAAAGTTGCTGAGCGCATGGGCAAGTGTTTACTTGAGTTATCAGGAAACAATGCATTGATCATTGATGAATCGGCTCGATTAGAGCATGCAATCCCGGCGGCCGTATTTGGTGCAGTAGGTACAGGTGGTCAACGCTGTACCACAACTCGTCGCTTAATTGTGCACGAAAGCTTGGTTGATAAAGTAACTGAATCGATGGTTGCAGCTTATAAACAAGTTAAAATCGGTAATCCATTAGATAAATCTACGTTGATGGGCCCTCTTATTGATGAAGTAGCCGTTAAAAACTTTGAAAATGCGGTAGCTCAAGCCGTTTCTGAAGGCGGTGAATTACTAACAGGCGGCAAACGCATTGACGGTGCGGGTCACTTTGTTGAACCTACCATCATTAAAGCACAAAATACCTTCAGTGCAGTTCAAAACGAAACCTTTGCACCGATCCTATATATTTTAACTTTTAAAACTATCGAAGAAGCGATTGAGTTAAACAACTCAGTTCGCCAAGGTCTCTCTTCAGCAATTTTCACAATGAATGTACAAAACGCTGAGAAATTCTTAAGTGCCGCAGGAAGTGACTGTGGTATTGCCAATGTCAATATTGGCACTTCCGGTGCTGAAATTGGCGGAGCCTTCGGTGGTGAAAAAGAAACAGGTGGCGGACGTGAAGCAGGTTCTGACTCATGGAAAGCCTATATGCGTCGTCAAACCAATACTATTTTTTGGGGTGACAAAGCTACTCTCGCTCAAGGTATTGAGTTTAATATCGGTTAATTCCACTTTTACAGAAGGGGCAGAGCCCCTTCTTTGTTTTAGATCATTTTAGGAGATAAAGATCATGGCAGTATTTAACCTTCGTGCGTATGACGATCACGAACAAGTAGTATTCTGCAGTGACAGCGAATCTGGTTTAAAAGCAATTGTTGCGATTCACAGTACCGCATTAGGCCCAGCAACAGGCGGATGCCGCATGTGGGAATACAATTCAGATGAAGGTGCATTAATCGACGCGTTAAGACTTTCTCGCGGTATGACTTATAAAAATGCAATGGCTGGCTTAAAAATGGGTGGTGGGAAATCCGTTATTATTGGAAACCCACGAACCATGAAGTCTGAAGAGCTTTTCAAAGCCTTTGGTCGTTTCGTAAATAACCTCAATGGCCGTTATGTTACTGCTGAAGACGTTGGGATAAACCCTAACGACATGGCTATGGTGCACCAAGAAACCCCTTACGTATTAGGTTTAGAAGGCAAAAGTGGCGATCCTTCACCGGTAACTGCATATGGCGTTTATCGTGGTATGCAAGCTGCGGTTAAACATCGTTTGGGCCGTGATTCATTAGAAGGCATTAAAGTTGCCGTTCAAGGTTTGGGCCACGTTGGTCAATACTTATGCGAGCACTTAGCAAAAGAAGGTGCGCAACTTATTGTTACCGATATCAACAAAGAGTCTATTGATAAAGTAGTTGCTGCTCATGGCGCTATTGCTGTTGATAAAGACGAAATCTATCAACAAGATGTCGATGTTTATGCGCCATGTGCTTTAGGTGCAACCATTAATGATGTAACTATTAAGCAACTTAAAGCAACCATCGTAGCCGGCGCAGCTAACAATCAGTTAGCCGAAGATCGTCACGGTGAAGCGCTTAAAAAACGCGGTATTCTGTACACGCCTGACTATATTATTAACGCAGGTGGCATTATTAACGTGTCGTTTGAAGAAAACTACAATTTAGATGCTGCACTTCATAAAGTAGATGAAATTTACAATACTTTAGAAGAAGTATTTGCTACGGCTGATAAAGAAGGCAAAACAACCAATATTGTTGCTGATGAACTCGCACGTAAGCGCGTTGCAGCCGCTAAAGAATAATCATATTCTTTAAAGTATAAAAAAACAGAGCTTAAGCTCTGTTTTTTTATGTCTTTGATTTTTACTAGCGCTAGTAATAAGGCATGAATCGTTTTTGCGATGGATGGAAATATTGCGCAAACTCAAGCTTTGACACTTCCCAAATATCAGACGCACTTACACTTAACAGTGCGCGATAATCGTTATCGTAATCACCTTCGGCAGCCTTTAAAAGCATGCCATTCATTTGCAGGTCTTCGATCCCTTCATAGGGATCAACACCTTCTTTAAGTCGAATAATAATACCCTGCCCCACATTACGATGCATGTTATAAAAACCTAACGAGCGAAACTCTAAACGTTCCATCACTTCAGGATAAAACTCATGATCAGGACGTATTACTTCATAACGAATACTGGTTTCGAAACTAAACGCCAGTTTTAAGTGCTCTGGAAAGATCTCATTACACATGATAAGCATATCGTTTTGAATTCCGTACCAAACAGCCTTTTCACTAGCTTCTGGATCAGCCATGATTTGCACTAGGTCTTCATCAAGGTGAATTTTTACACCGGTTCTTCTTGGTTTATTTCGTGCATTTTGATTATTACTGTCAAAATGCTGTTGATCATCATGATCTGAGTCGTAATTCGAATACATTCAATAAGTCCCAAAATTATTAAAGTTTTATAAACAACGCTGGATCTAAACGTTGATCAAACCAATTGATCCGCCAGTCTAAGTGAGGTCCTGATGCTCGACCACTTTTACCGATAGTCCCTATCAACTCGCCTTGCTTAATTTTTTGGCCTAAAGCAACGGCAATCGAGTCGAGGTGCAAGAATGTAGAGTTTAGCCCAAATCCATGATCAATGATAACCGTTGCCCCAGAATAAAACATGTCATTATGCACTAAACTTACACTTCCACTTGCCGGAGCGTAAATAGGTGTTCCAACGGGTGCAGCAATGTCTAATCCATAGTGGGGTCTTTTCGGAACGCCATTCAATACTCGCTGTGATCCATACACGCCACTGATTCGTCCTTCAGCAGGTTTAATAAACGATTCTAAAAAAAAGAAGTTATCCGAAACTATTGCTCTTGCCATTTTTATTGCTGATGCATCGGCTCTGATTCTTTGTAAAACTTCAGGCGCAGTTGGATTAACTTTAGACTCGGGTAACCCATCTACTCTTTCAATTTTCCAGTCTCTTGCTGCTATAGTTAGTTCAATACTTTTTGTCTGGTTTTTTACAGTATGTTTCAAAACTAATTCTTCGCCATGCTCTCTGCCAAAACCAATCACAAAAAAGCCTTCTTCAGAGACTTTAATGGCTTTATCTAAAAAGGCAATTGACTCTTCTTGACCCAGTTGGCCGATCAACACTCCACCTTGAACCATATCGGCTTTAATCACTTTAAAAGGTAAGGAGGTTAACTCAGTAGCAATTGATTCAGAAGCAATTAACTGACCATTTAAGATTATTACGGTCCAAGACAGTCCTATTACCCTAAGCCAACTGTGTTTATTTTTTTTCATGTAAACTCTCTCGATACATTAAATATAAACCGCTTGCAATAATAATCGCAGCGCCAATCCATACAGTGATTTGGGGCAACTCATCCCAAATAATATAGCCCAATAACGCTCCCCAAATTAACGAGGAGTAATCTAACGGAGCAATCACTGAGGCTGGCGCGAGCTTAAAAGCTTCGGTAATAAAATACTGCCCTACCGCACCGGTAATTCCTAAACCTAGAATCAGACCGAAATGCTCCACTCTAAGTGGCTGCCAGTCTAACAGAGCTATCAGCCCACTTCCTATAGTAAGAGAAATCAAAAAATAAAATACCATGGCAAACGTAGTTTCTGTAGCTGACATTTTTTTAATAATGATCACTGTAAAACTGTATCCAATCACACCAAATAAACAAGCAGCCGTACCTAAACTTAACCAACCACCTGAAGTTGGATTTAAGGCGACTATAACGCCAACTAAGCCTAATATAATAGCGAGCCAACGGTGTTTTCCAATCGTTTCGTTTAGAAAAAATATAGATAAAACGGCAACCAATATTGGCGCTGAGAAAAATATTGTATAAGCATTTGCAATGGTCAGCTCTCTTAGCCCGGTAACAATCCCAACTAAAAATAAAACACTCATCGCACCGCGAATGACATGCCATTTAAACTTATTGGTTTTTAAAACTGAAATATCTGCCTGATAAAATATCCATAACAAAACAAAAGGCAACGAAGCAGCGCCTCTTAAAAAGGAAACTTGAACCGCGCTGTAATGAGCACTGAGCAACTTTATCATCGAGTCCATTAATGAAAAGAAAAATACAGCCATTAACATAAAGGCAACGCCTTTACTGATAGGACCCTTTGTTTTTATTTGGCTAATAATTTGTCGCATTAAAGTTATGTTTTGAATTCCGCGTAATCGCTAGTCTTATAGCTGATAAATAAAGTGTTACAAAATCAATTCGATTAAAAGACAAGTCTTTCTGATAATCTTAAGCACTATGAGTATTTTGTCGCATTCTACAATGAAACCACACTATAACCTACGACGGCTTGCACTGGTCTTTTTAATTAGTGGGTTATCATTTTTAGTAAGTGCTGACGATAATCAGTTTCTACGAGATGCAATCGATAACCCAAACAGATTAAATATCGATCAAGCAAGAGACTTTAATCGTAAACCATTTGAAGTTATGAAGTTCTTTGGTGTTAGACCCGGAATGCATATTATTGATGTATTTTCCGGAGGCGGCTACTACAGCGAACTTCTCTCTTATGCGGTTGGCGACCGAGGAACCATCATTGCACATAATAATGAAGCCTACTTAAAATACGTCAGTAAAACCATTAAAAAAAGATATATCAATAATCGACTGCCGAATATTCAACGTGTAACCGCTGAAGCAAACCAACTCAACTTTGCACAAAATCAAGCTGATATGGTCTTTTTAATTTTAGCCTATCACGATATTTATTATGTACCCGACTCTAAAGAGTGGCCGCCGATCGATCGTGAGCTATTTTTGAGCAAGCTTTACTCTGCTTTAAAGCCTGGGGGAACTCTTGCGATAATCGATCATGAAGCCCTGCCTCAAAGTGATTCTACAACCGGACACCAATTGCATCGTATCTCAAAAGACCTGGTTAAACGAGAGGTTCGTTCAGCTGGGTTTATTCTAGATTCTGAAGCTTATTTTCTGACAAATGAATCAGACGACCTCACCCGGCACATGTATGCTCCAGAAATTCGCGGTAAGACCAGTCGATTTATCCTGAAATTTTTAAAGCCATTAAATTTCGAAGCGTCGATTGAAGAAGAAAAACTGATCCCCTAAGTTACGTTCAATTCCAAGCCATATTGGCTTTATTCAAAACATTTATGCCAGAGAACAAAGTATTCTCTATGTTCATTGAATTATTCACATATTTTTAGGTAGTTTATGGCATTTAGGTTCATAAAGGATTATCGTTATGAGGCGCTCTTCTCTGACTCTTTCACCATCAAACATTATAACTTTTGTTTTACCAAGTGAGCTTACGAGCAAAATGATTCAAAATGCTAAGCACCGTTTTAAAACAACTTGGATAGCCGCACTTATCATGAGCTATTGCTTAAGTTCCTATTCCAATCCATCGATTGAAGAAGGTCTGTTAGCGCCCGACTTTACTATTGAGTTATTAGACGGAACCTTCTTTCGTCTATCTGATCTCAAAGGGAAAAAAGCCGTTTATTTGATCTTTTGGAATACTTGGTGCAACTATTGCCACAAAAAGATTCCCAAAATCCAATACGCACACGAAAGGCTTGGAAAACAACTGCAAATCATAGCGATCAATACTAGTCTTAAAGATTCTTTAGAAGAAACCATTCAATTTAAACATAATTATGCCATAGATTATCCCCTGGCTTTTGACCATGGCAAAGCCATCACTGACTTATACGGTGTTTGGGGCACTCCTACAGAGTTCATTATCGATATAAACGGAGTTATTCGGCATCGCGATCGATTACCTGATGAACTCTCAAATAATGTTAAATTATGGAATCAACTAAATACCGAGGAAACACTTATCCGTGAGCTTTGTGAGAAAAAGCAGAAATGTTGATCCACAATAAGTATTTAATTGAGTTTGAACGGCAAAACACTTAAGACAAAAGCAGCCAACACGCATGAAAAGTCCAAAACAATATCGTCCAGAAAAAAAAGGTAGTTTTAAAGCGGGTCAATGGCTGAAGGCATTTCAGTTTGGTTTAAACCGCAGAGTATTTTTAAAACATGGCTTGGCTGCCACTTTCATTGCATTACTACCTGGCACTGGTCATTCAAAAGATAATCCTGAGGACAACGCCAACGTAACAATAGAGCCTTCCACTGCTAACTCACACTTTAACTCAGAACAGCAAGCACTTTTAAATAATGTATTCAATCATCTGTTTCCAGACGATGGTAATGGCCCAAGCGCAAAGCAATTGAACACCCTAGGATACTTAAATTATGCATTAACTGATCCCATTAACATTGAAGATGGCGATCTGGCATTTATCAAAGAAGGAATTTCCAAACTCAATGAGTTAGCTAACGCTGCTCGAGATAAAAACTACTTAACCCTAGACCAGGATGATCAAGCTCTCCTTTTGAAAAAGTTGTCACAAACCAGAGCAGGAGAAAACTGGTTATCGTTGTTACTGTATTACCTCATTGAATCACTCCTGCTTGATCCTGTTTATGGTGGAAATACCAACCAAATTGGATGGGAGTGGCTGCAACACCAACCAGGATTCCCCAGACCTGTACTAGGTAAAACCTACCGTGATTTCGAATGATTATAAAGTTAAGCAAATATGATTAGTCCACAAACCAAGAATCTTGAATGTGATGTTTGCGTGATCGGCTCAGGAGCAGGTGCAGGTCCTGTGGCCTATGAACTAGCGCTGGCCGGGTATAAAGTAATTGTCTTGGAGAAAGGTCAATGGTTTAAGGAATCCGATTTTAAAAAAGATGAAATGCTCACTCGGCGAAAAGTTTTTCGATCAAAACGCGCTCAAGAGCCACATCTAATAGCTGAACCAGAAACCAATGGCGAATGGAATGAATATCAAACTAGCTCTTTTTGGGGAGGTAATATCGTAGGAGGTGCCAGCAACTTTATGAGTGGCTACTTTCATAGGCTCAAACCAATGGACTTTCGATTGCTCAGTGAATTTGGGGCGATTAAAGGAGCCAATATCGTAGATTGGCCAATCAGTTACGATGACTTAGAACCCTATTACCGCAAAGTCGAAGAAATTGTTGGTGTCTCTGGAAAAGTTGTGCAACATAAATTTCTGGAACCTCGTTCAACAGCAGACTTTCCTTTTCCGCCAACACTTGAACACCCAATAGCAGGATGGTTTGACAAAGCAGCACGTCAACTTGGTTTCATTCCATTACCGATGGCAAGAGCCATTTTATCCCAACCTCGTGGTTTGCGCAGAAGCTGCGAATACTCTGGCTATTGTGGCAGCTATGGTTGCAGTTCTGGCGCTAAAGGTAGTGCTCGATCCGCGTTGCTCGATGAGGCAATCAAAACGGGCAACCTTGAAATAATAACGCAAGCAAAAGCCTATCGGATTAAAACCAATAGTCAAGGCAATGCCGTTTGGGTTGATTACTATGACCGAAATTTTCAATCAACGAGGGTGTACGCCAAAGTTTTTAACATTGCTTGCTATGCTATTGAATCCACTCGCTTACTGCTACTATCAACTGGAGAAAAGCATCCAAAAGGCCTCGGTAATCGGTATGGTCAAGTAGGCAAAAACTTACACTGTTGCGCAGGCGGAACAGGGCACGGAATTTTCGATTTAAAGCAATTTTCGGCGGAGAAAGCACGTGAATTAATGGCCCGCGGGCCGTTTTTTAATCGCTTTCTACAAGATTGGTATGTGATTAACGATCGTTCTTTTTCCAGTCAAACGGTAAAAGGTGGCACCATCGACTTTGTTTTTGATCCCCCCTCTCCGACTTCGGAAGCGAATTCACTCAAATGGGATCAAGATGACAACTTGATTTGGGGCAGTGAACTCAAACAACGTCTTACATCTTTTTTTCATGACACACGAGACTTCAAGTTTGAAGTTTTTTGCGATTGGTTGCCCACAGATGATTGCAACGTATCACTATCATCTCAGGTAAAAGATCATTGGAATTCGCCCGTTGCCAGAGTTCAAGTGGGAGCACACCCGCACGATTTAAAAGTTGCACAATATTTGGTTGATAAAGGCGTTGCCGTAATGGAACAGATGGGCGCCAGTCGAGCCTATGGTAATGCATTTAATGCTCCAACCTCTAATTTAGTAGCAGGCGGCTTACGTTTTGGTGACAACCCAGAGCTATCAGCGCTCGACTCGGAGTGCCGCGTACATGGGTGCGCCAATGTTTTTGTTAGTGACGGCAGCTTTATGCCAAATGGAGGAAGCGTCACGCCTACCTTTACCATCTATGCCAATGCTTTTCGAGTCGCCGATAAAATCAAACGTCAACTACCTCCACCTTCCTGACTATACAACTGAGAATAAAAATTCACCAAAAAGCTCCTCTAGCCTTTATTTAAAGGCCGAATGAAAATGCAAGCAATTTTCACATTGACAATACAACCTATTCTTGCGATGATGCAAACATTATCAAAAAACAATCAACTTTTGCATTCAAATGTAAACGGAAAAGCCATGCTTTTAATTTTTCAATTCAACACAACAGCTCAATTTCATCATCATCACTCTCTGGGGTGATGTTGGTTATATTTAAATAAATTAAACTGCAAAAGCCCCGTTTTCATACGGGGCTTTTTTTATGCGAGGAAAAAAAGTGACACTTAAACTTGTACTACCGAAAGGTCGAATCAGTCTTAAAATTGTGGAACTCCTTAAAGACATGGGTGTTTCACTTATTGGAGATGAAAGAAATTATCGCCCTAAAGCCATTGGCTGGGATTTGGAAGTCAAACTTCTTAAAAGTCAAAATATCCCTTCGCTTGTGGAAATGGGTCAACACGACATTGGATTTGCAGGACTTGATTGGATAGTTGAACGCAATTGCGAAGTTGAAATTTTAAAAGATTTAGGTTTTGACCCAGTAAAAATAGTGGCCTGTATTCCTGAATACTGGGATTGGCAACAAGTAAAACAACGTCGAGTGATTGTTGCATCAGAGTATAAAAACATTTCTGCAAACTGGTTACAAAAAAATCAATTCGACTTTCAACTGCTGCGTTCATATGGCGCTACCGAAGTTTTCCCTCCGGAAGATGCCGATATGATAATAGATAACACTAGCACTGGAACTACCATCAGTGCCAATCGCCTTAAAATTGTCGAGACTATTATGACCAGTTCAACCCAGTTTATAGCTAACCCTGAAACATTGACAGATCCAACAAAGCGCAAAGACATCGAAGACTTAACCATGTTAATGCAAGCCGTACTTAATGGTAGAGACAGAGTGTTATTGGAAATGAATTGCGGCAATGATCAAATCGAAGCTATCGTCAATTTATTACCCGCGATGCATTCGCCTACGGTAAGTCGCTTGTATAACAATCAAGGATTTGCTGCTAAAGCTGCCGTGCCTAAGAGCCAAGTACCGCAATTGATCCCGGCGCTGATCCAAGCTGGCGCAACGGATATTTTAGAAACGCCTATAAGAAAATCTCTTTAAATTGTGAGCAATAGCATGAATGAAACCTTGACTATCAAAACAACACAAAAGCTCGACTTTAATGAGTTAGGTGTAAGCCCAAAATGGCTTGCAAAATTTAACTTAGAATGTGACAGCTTATGGCAATATCCAGATCGATCCCCACTTGAACAAGCGTTAGCAGACCAATTAGATCTTTTGCCAAATCAAATTCTCGCTTGTAACGGTGGCGATGAAGCCATTAACGTATTTTTTCGCTGGATGGCTGAGCAACAAGTTACTCAAAATGTTAACTCAATTATCCTACCGCTTCCTGCTTTTAGCCAATACACTCAAGGTATTGAAAGTTGGCCGGTGCGTTATGCCTGCGTCAATCCTAATGATGATCTCTCCATCAATTTGGATGAACTAAAAAGCAAAATCAAAAAGCTTCCTAAATCTTGGATTGTATTAACGAGTCCGAATAACCCAACGGGCGAACTGATTACTTCCTCAGAACTGATAGAAATCATAAAGTTAGCTAAAGAAAATCAAAGTTATGTGTTTTTAGATGAGGCGTATATTGAATTTTCAGTTCAAGCGAGCTTTATCAACAGAATTAATCAGTTTAACAATCTCGTTGTTTTACGGACTTTAAGTAAAGCGTTTGGACTAGCAGGAATACGTTTTGGTTACATAGCTGGAAATAGTGAGCTGATAGCCGAATTTAACAAGCGCACTTTGCCTTTTAATATTCCATCTCCAACGCTGCAAATAGCCGCTCAAACATTAACAAAAGATGCATATGTGGAAATGTCTGGCTATGTTGAAAAAATAAAAGCCAACAGAAAGACCCTATTTTTACTCTTGACGAGTTTTGGCATCGAAGTAACTCGCTCGGAAGCTAATTTTTTATTGTTCAAAGTGACGCCGATTCAAAAGACGCTCTGTGTTAATTTTTTAAATAAAAACGAAATTTTAGTTAGAACTTTTAATCAACCACTTTTAAAAAACACCGTGCGAATCACCATCCCTTTCAACATTGAAAAGCTACAGAATCTATTAACTCATGTATTTAACCCTGATAGCATTTGTTTTGATATGGATGGCGTATTGATAAACACTGAAAATTCGTACGATGAAGCCATCAAGCAAACTTATTTCTTTTTTACTAACAAAGTATTAAGTGCTTGCGCTATTAACAAACTCAGGCGCTCCGGAGGATTTAACAACGACTGGAGACTCACCGAACAACTGATCTTAAATAGCGGTGTAAACGTCAGTTTTGAACAAGTATTCAATCAGTTTCAAAAACTCTATCTAGGCAGCAACAATGATGGACTTTTTAACTTAGAAAAGCCCTTAATTAATAACGAAACATGTCTATTAATTAACAAACTTCAATATGGAGTGGTCACAGGTCGAAATAACGAAGAAGCTAGAAAAGGCAATCAGTTACTCCGCTCAACTATTCCAAGCTGGCTAGAAAAAGCAACGATCAGTGATGATGATGTCAGCCAAAGTAAGCCTTCACCAGAAGGTATATTAAAACTCATTGAATACTTTAACAGCCGATGGAACTGGATGATTGGCGATACACCAGACGACATGCAAGCCGCAGTCGCATCTAAAAGCATTGCAATTGGTATTGGAAATCAAAATGCAGAGCAATTGTTTGCTGCTGGCGCAGATATCGTTTTGGATTCTGTAAATCAACTTGAGCAACTATTGCCACGAAGAGTTCAAGAATAAGGAGTCATTAATGATAAAGATCAGTCGCAAAACTAAAGAAACCGATATTACTTGCTCACTGAATATAATAGGCCAACAAAATATCAATATTGATACAGGGATTGGTTTTCTAGATCACATGCTGATAGCGCTGGCTTCACACGCTCGTTGGGATTTAGCCATAACATGCAAGGGAGATATCAACATTGATGATCACCATTCTATAGAAGATATTGCGATAGTTTTAGGGCAAGCGTTTGCTCAAGCATGGCGTGAAAGATCGAATCAGGTCGGTATTAAACGTTTTGGACAACAACTTCTTCCTATGGACGAAGCTCTCGTTTTATGTGCAATTGATCTCAGTGGTCGACCATACTTTGTCAGCGAGCTAAAATTTACCAGAGAGTTTTTAGGCACCTTAAGCACCGAGATGATCGAGCATTTTTTATATACTTTTGCCTTGAATGCACAAATCACGCTACACCTGAAACCTTTTTACTTTAACAACAATCATCACTTAGCTGAAGCATGTTTCAAAGCGATAGCTTATGCGTTAGCCGATGCCCTAAGCATCCGAAGTGGTGAAAACAGTACTAAAGGAATGCTTTGATGAAACAACTGGCTATTGTCGATACGGGCACCGGCAACCTATTCAGCTTGAACGCTTTTTTTAAAAGGCTGAATTTTAATGTCGAACTTTGCACCAAACCCTCGAGTAAAAATTTTGATTTGCTCGTTTTACCAGGTCAAGGACATTTTGGCTCGGTGATGAACCGTTTAACTGAAACGGGTTGGGTCGATGTGTTAAATCATCGATTTATAAATAATCAGCCAACTATGGGGATCTGTGTAGGCATGCAAATTATGTTTGAACAAAGCGATGAAGCACCTTTCACTAGAGGACTCGGATGGTTGAAAGGAAAAGTAGAGAAATTGCAGTTTCCTAAACACCCGATGATCGGATGGGCCAGTGTTGAAACCAAAAATCAGTACATCCCTGAAGGTGATGCCTATTTTGTTAACAGCTATGCGATAAAAACCTCTGCCAATACACTAGCGACAACTTCGTATCAAGTTGAGTTTTGTAGCGCAGTGATAAAAGATAAAGTGCTCGGAATGCAGTTTCATCCTGAAAAATCAGGTCAATATGGGCAAGCATTTGTCCAATGGTGGTTGAATCAAGCCATTCCTTTTGAATAAGCTTTTGGAAAGAACATGAACAAAAAGAATCAATTGAAAGGCCGGATTATTGCCTGTCTCGATGTGGCCGACGGACGTGTTGTTAAAGGCACTCAGTTTGTTAATTTAGTCGATGTAGGCGATCCGATTGAACTGGCTTTAAAATATCAACAACAAGGCGCTGATGAGTTAGTCTTTTTAGATATTAAAGCAAGCGCAGAAAAAAGACCTACTGCATTAAAAACAGTGACTGCTATTGCAGAAAATTTATCAATACCATTTACAGTTGGCGGAGGATTGAAAACAGAGTCAGATGTAAAATATTTTCTTGATGCGGGTGCTGATAAAGTAACACTAAATACTACTGCGCTGTGGAATCCATCCAGAATCGACAATATTGCACGAGAATATGGCAGTCAATGCATTGTTGTAGCCATTGAGGTTTTGCGTAAAGCCAAAGCATATAAAAGCGAGAGATTTCAACCACAAAATGAATCATTGAGTTTATTCACTCATGGAGGAAGAACGCTGGTTGAAAAAAACTTTTTTGATTGGTGCCAAGAAGTAGAGCAAAGAGGAGCCGGAGAAATATTATTAACCTCAATGCACAAAGATGGAACCGGTTCAGGATTCGATTGCGAATTAACCGGGTACATCGCTCGTCAAGCAAAAATACAGGTCATCGCTTCAGGAGGAGCTAAAACCAAAGAACATTTTATTGAGGCATTTAATGCCAATATCGATGCTTGTTTAGCAGCCGGAATTTTTCATCGCAATGAAATCACTATCCAACAAGTAAAACAAGCACTGAGTGAAAACGGTGTGAATGTTCGAATAACTAATCAGAGTTAGGAAGAAATACAATGTTAATACCATCAATTGATTTAATGAATGGCAAGGCGGTTCAACTGCGGCAAGGTAAAACCAAAGTTATCGAAAAAGATAATGTTTTTGAACTACTCGAAGAGTTTTCAGTTTATGGAGAAGTAGCCATTATCGATTTAGATGCCGCACTTGGAACTGGCAGTAACGAAGCCTTAATCATAGAGCTTTTGAAAAGAAGGCCTTGCCGTGTTGGCGGCGGGATCAGAAACCTAGAAACAGCTCAGCGATATATCAAAGCCGGTGCATCGAAAATTATTATAGGTACTAAGTGCCGCGAAGCGTGGATTAAGCAGTTACCTAAACAAGCGCTGATATTTGCCATTGATGCAAAAGGAGATTATTGGTCGACATCGGGCTGGACGACAACAGAGAAAATAAAGGTACTCGATTTAATTCCTGAACTAGAAAATAATTGCAGTGAGTTTCTATACACTCAAGTCGAAAAAGAAGGCATGCTCGGAGGTATTGATAGAGAGCGTATTCAAAAAATTGTTAATCGCACTAAAACACCGATCACCGTGGCCGGAGGAATTACAACTACAGACGATATAGCGTGGATTAGCCAAAATGGCGCTAATGGTCAAATAGGTATGTCTATTTACACCAATCAGTTAAGCCTAACTGATTGCTTTTTTGCGCAACTTGACTGGAATAAAAGCGAGCTTATTCCCACTATTGTACAAGATAATGTTACCGGAAAAGTGCTCATGCTGGCTTATTCCAATAAGCAAAGTTTGGCTAATGCACTATCAACGCGAAAAGGCATCTATTGGAGTAGAAGTAGAAATGAACTTTGGGAAAAAGGTCTTTCTAGCGGGAGTTCGCAAAAATTAGTACAAGCTGACATTGACTGTGACGGCGATTCGATTTTATTTAAAGTTGAGCAAACCAATACCGCGTGTCACCTAGAACGCTACAGTTGTTTTGCGACTGAACGAAAAGACTTCAGCTTAAATCAGTTAGAGCAATTGCTATTAAGCCGAAAAAGCAATAAACCGAAACAATCTTTTACCACGCAGCTATTTGAGTCAGCCGAGCTAAGAGCTGAAAAGTTAAGAGAAGAATCTGAAGAGCTCATCGAAGCAAAGGCTTTTAATGATGTGCGCTGGGAAGCTTCTGATCTATTCTTTTTTACCTTAACCGATGCCATTGCAAAAGGCGTCCAACTCAAAGATATTACTTATGAATTGCGCTGCCGCTTCATCTCCAACTCAAACTAATAATGAAGAATATCCAATGTCACTTAATATTGTTCAAGCAAAAAATTACATTCGACCTAATCTAGTCGGTAATACCGTAATTGTCGAACGAGTTTCATCGATACTTAACCAAATAAAAGAAAACGGTGAGCAAGCAATCCATAATTACTCAAACCAATTTGATAGCTTCGAGCCCACTTTTATCGAGCTCAAACCATTTACAGAGTACGAGCTTGAGGATAAATTAAGAAACTCAATTGAAGTCGCTGCAAAACGGATTGAAATTTTTGCTTTAAAGCAAAAAGCCTCACTTCAACCATTTACTTTATCAGACGATATAGGAGAATTCTCACAAACTATTGTGCCGATTAATCGGGCGGGTTGTTATATTCCCGGAGGTAGATTTCCTCTTATTTCAACGGCCTTAATGACCTTAATTCCTGCCAGAGTGGCAGGATGTCAAAATCGTATTGCGGTTTCTCCTTCTGATCACCCAGCTTTATTAGCGGCAGCTTCCCTAGCTGGAGCTACACAATTTTTACGATTGGGTGGGGCACAAGCGATTGGCGCCTTTACATATGGTTTTAAACAATTAAAGCCGGTGGATATTATTGTTGGGCCCGGTAATGCTTATGTCAATGAAGCTAAAGCACAAGTACAGTCACAGGTAAAAATTGACGGATTAGCAGGCCCAAGTGAACTATTGGTGTTACTTGGAAAAAACCAACCACTTGATTGGATATTGCTCGATGCATTAGCCCAAAGTGAGCATGATCCAATGGCTGTTTCCCTGATTATTTCCGATCAAAAACTTGCGCTTAAACAATTACAAGATAAATTACTCAACAACGAACTTTTTTATTCTTTATATCAACAACAGCAAGTTGTTTTAATTGAGGCGCAAAGTTGTGAAGAAATGATTTTATTTTCAGAAAGTTATGCGCCCGAGCATTTAATGTTGTGCGATGATCGCATCGGCGCTGAACAGCTCACCCAGTATGGTTCTCTTTTTATTGGCGCGAACAGTGCCGTTGCCTTAGGCGATTATATCAGTGGCCCTAACCATACATTGCCAACATTAGGCAATGCCAAACAATCTGGTGGACTGAATGTTCAAACATTTTTAAAAGTGCTCACACAACAAAAGTTAACTGAAAAAGGACGTCTACTCTTGAGTCAACAAGCCATGCCATTGGCGAAAGCAGAGGGGTTAGATTTTCATTATCAAAGTTTAAAGGCAAGACTTAATCAGGAAATTTAAGATTAAAAATTGGGCTGCTTTCAAATAAAAAAGCAGCCCATAAAAATCAAACTGACTGTTCTCTCTCAGAAATAAAATCAATGGCTTTTTGCACGCGTGATAACACTTTGTCTTTACCTATATAAAAAAGTGTTAGATCTAAGTTTGGAGACTGCCCTGCTCCGGTTACCGCAACTCTAAGCGGCATCCCGACTTTCCCCATGCCAATATTAAGCTCTTCAACTGTTGCGTCGATGGCAGCTTGAATATTAACCGCACTCCAATCATTTACATTGGCCAATTTATTCATCACGACTTGCATTGCTTCTTTTGCTACTGGACGTAAATGTTTTTTAGCTGCGGCTTCATCAAACTCAGAAAAATCTTCATAAAAATAACGGATAGCAGTAACAAGCTCTTTTAACGTGTGAACGCGCTCACTGAAAAGAGGAATTAATTCAGCAACCACCGGTCCTTGGCTAATATCGAGCTTTTGGTCTTGTAAATGCCATTCCAGTTCTTGCAGCACTTGTTCAACCGGCAAGGTTTTTAAGTAATGTTGATTTAACCAACGCAGCTTATCAGTATTAAAAGCAGAAGCGGCTTTATTAATATCATGGATATCAAATAAGGATTTCATTTCCTCCAATGAAAAAATTTCTTGATCGCCATGCGACCAACCTAATCTCACCAAGTAATTTAAAAGAGCTTGCTTGAAGAAGCCTTCATCTCGATATTGCATCACGCTCACCGCGCCATGACGCTTGGAAAGCTTTTTACCATCATCACCTAAAATCATGGCCACATGAGCATATTCAGGTACGGGTGCATTCAAAGCCTCAAAAATATTAATTTGACGCGGGGTGTTATTAACATGATCATCACCGCGAATAACTTGAGTAATCTTCATATCCCAATCATCAATAACCACGGTAAAGTTATAAGTTGGGGTGCCATCGGTTCGAGCAATAATCAAATCATCAAGCTCTTTGTTAGCAATTCTGATTTCGCCTTTTACTGCATCTTGCCAAACCACATCACCATCTTCAGGATTTTTAAAGCGAACAACAAAAGGCTTATCGAGCTGTTGCTGTTCTTTAGTTAAATGGCGACAGGTTCCGTCATAGCGAGGCTTTTGCTTATTGGCCATTTGCTCTTCACGTAAAGCGTCTAAACGCTCTTTCGAGCAGTAACAACGATAAGCGGTTCCCTCTTCAAGCATTTGCAGAGTGGCTTCTTTATAACGGTCAAAGCGCTTGGTTTGGTAAAACGGACCTTGAGTATGTGCTAATCCTAACCACTCCATACCATCTAAAATTGCCTGGACCGCTTCATCGGTAGATCGTTCGCGGTCGGTATCTTCTATTCGAAGAATAAACTCTCCATTATTTTTTTGTGCATGAAGCCAGCTATACAAAGCAGTACGAGCGCCGCCAACATGGAGATAACCTGTAGGGCTAGGAGCAAATCGGGTGATAACGGTCATATTTTAGTCTTTAAGATGTAAAAAAACGTATTTTACCAACACCCAGACCAGAGCTAAACGAAAGATTTAGAATAAATTTAAAATAATTGAAAAATTTCGTTGACCTTGTTCCAAGTCTCTCTTAGAATTCGCCCCGTTCTTTCGGAGTGGGCGCTTAGCTCAGTTGGTAGAGCATCGCCCTTACAAGGCGAGGGTCACTGGTTCGAGTCCAGTAGCGCCCACCACTCCGAACTCCTCTTTTAAGATAATCCCAAAATCCCCTTTTCTCTGTTTTTAAGACAATGTGTTAGCATGTGTGTCTTTCATAATACTTGAGCCAAAACAATGAGAAAAAAACAGCGTTTTGTTTTTATTCAGCCTAAAAAGAAATCATTACTGTCACGTATTATTAGAAAATCAATTTGGCTTTCGCTAGGTATCGTTATTGTTTTAGGTATAGGCAGTTATTACCTGCTCAACCTATCTCAAGCACAATACGAAGGCTCAACCCAAGTTAAGTTTTTACAACAGCGGGTTAGTATAGAAAGAGATAGTAAAGGCTCAGTAAAACTCACTGCACAATCGCGACAAGACTTAAGCTTCGCTCTCGGCTTTACTCACGCCCAAGAGCGCCTTTTTCAAATGGATTTACTGCGACGTAAAGCCGCTGGTGAATTATCTGAATTATTTGGCACTCCAACTCTCGAAATCGATAAACAAACTCGTTTGCATCAATTTAGAAAACGTGCACAAGCTATATTAAGCTCACTACCTCTGCAAGATTTACAATTACTAATGGCATACACTCAAGGTGTTAATGAAGGTGTGGCACAGTTAGGTACACAACCATTTGAATATTGGTTAACCCAAAATGAGTTTACTCCATGGAAAGAAGAAGACTCTATTTTAGTGGTCTTTGCTATGTATTTAACTTTACAACCTAGCTCCGTTGAAAAGGAAAAAACACTACAGTTTGCGCAGCAAAATTTAAGTACCGAATGGTACGAGTTTTTATTTCCAGCAGAGTCGTATCAAGATGCACCTATCGATTTTAGTGAGAGTATTACTCCGCCCTTTCCAAGTACTCCACTCGAATTAAAACACAATTCATCTATGGCTTTAACAACGCAACAGCAAATCGAACTAGTTGAAAATATTATAGGGAGTAATAATTTTGCGATTGCGGGCTCTCGTAGTAATAGTAAAAAAGCGATCATTGCAGGCGATATGCACTTAGGACTCGATGTTCCTAATATTTGGTTTAAGGCGGAACTCATCAATAATGACCAAATCGCTCCGTCACATCTTTCTGGTGTCACTTTACCCGGTACGCCTATTCTCATAGCAGGAACTAACCAACATATCGCATGGACATTTACCAATAGCTATGGCGATTACTCCGATGTAAAAAAGCTCATGATTAACCCAGAAAATCGTAATCGTTATACTTGGCAGGAAAATGATTTTGAGTTTAGTTTTGAAAACGAACTCATCAAAGTAAAAAACGCTGAACCAGAAAACCTTCAAGTCACCCTTTCTCATTTTGGCCCCGTGTTAGAACAGAACACTACAACCGCTTGGGCTTATCTTTGGGTTGCCCATAATACCAATGGAATTAACCTAAATATCATTCAACTCGAGCAAAGCAAAACCGTTGATCAAGCAGTTTCAATAGCAAAAAGCAGTGCCATCCCAGCACAGAACTTTGTGGTTGGCGATGAACAAGGCAATATCGGTTGGACCATAATTGGTCCGCTGCCGCAGCGTTTGCCATCAGAAAATGCAACTTCAACGCTAGGAATTAAAACGGAAACAATTCTCACCGAAAATGGCAACATTTTATGGTTAGCGCCGGAAAAATATCCTGAACTAGTCAATCCTGAATCGGGTGTTCTTTGGACCGCAAACGGCCGCGTAGTAGGTGGAAACAGCCTTTACAAAATTGGCACTGCCGGATACGCAAACGGCGCACGCGGTGAATTAATTAAGGAACAATTACTTAAACTAAGCGATGCGTCAGAAGCTGATCTATTAAATATACAGCTATCGACTAAAGCCGATTTATATAAACCTTGGCAAAATTTGCTGATGGCTACGCTGCAAAAGTCGATCAATCAGTTGCCATCTGATGAACTATCCATGTTGCTATCAATTATAAACTCTTGGAATGGACATTCTGATAAAAATCAAACGGCGCTGACGTTTATAAAAAAATTTCGCGAGCAAGTATACCAAGCGGTGTTAGGTGATTTAATCACCCACATTGTTCCAGAAGCCAAACGAAGCTTTTCTTATTATTCTTCGCAATATGAACAAGTCATTTGGCAACTACTCAATAACAACTTCTTGCCGTTAAAACCCAATGCTCAATTAGATGAGGTTTTAACCGATGCGCTAAATAAAACCATAGAAAGCTTTAGCGGCAACAATAAACCCTTGTTCGATTACACCTGGGGCGAACAAAACCAGCTAAATATTAAGCACCCTATTTCACGAGCGGTACCATTACTTGGCTACTTTTTAGATAGACCGCAATACACTATGCCAGGAGATGCACATTCACCGCGAGTACAAACACCCAGTTTTGGCGCTTCACAAAGAATGGTGATAACCCCGAGTGAGTTGCAATCAGCCATTTATCACATGCCGGGCGGACAATCGGGGCATCCTTTATCCCCTTTTTATACAGAAGGCTTTGAAGATTGGGTGATTGGCACTCCCTCTTCACTGGCGACTGGTGATACAATTCACCGCCTAGAACTTGTGCCGCAACCATAACTCGTAAATATGTCTGATATGAATACAACTGAATCTATTGCCACTTTAAAACAATTAATTGGTGAAAATGCTGTTTTGACCGAACCATCCGATCTGACTGAATATGGACAAGATTGGAGTAAGTTATTCAAAGTCAATGCGTTGGCAGTTGCACGTCCGGCAACTACAGAACAAGTTCAAGCCATTGTTAAATGGGCCAATCAGCACAATGTGAAAATAGTGCCTTCAGGTGGTAGAACCGGTTTAAGTGGTGGAGCCTGTGCCACTCAACAAGAGCTTGTTTTATCGCTTGATCGAATGAACCAAATCATTCACTTTGACCCCATCACGCAAATAGTCGAATGCCAAGCGGGTGTGATTACTGAGCAATTACAAAACTTTGCGGACGATAATGGGCTTTACTATCCAGTCGACTTTGCATCAGCGGGCTCTAGTCAAATCGGCGGCAATATTGCAACCAATGCGGGTGGCATAAAGGTTATTCGCTGGGGTATGACGCGCGATTGGGTGATGGGACTTAAAGTTGTCACCGGTACCGGAGAAATACTCGAACTTAATAATGGACTAATTAAAAACGCCACGGGTTATGATTTTCGTCATCTATTTATTGGCAGCGAAGGTACTCTTGGCATTATCGTTGAAGCATCAATGAAACTCACCAAAAAACCTGCCGATTTATCGGTGATGGTACTTGGTTTAGAAAGTTTGTCTTCGGTTTATCCGGTGCTTACCGCGTTTCAACAAAAACTTGAACTCACCGCTTTTGAATTTTTCTCAGAGCAAGCATTACAAAAAGTTTTGCAACACAACGATCTGCAACGCCCTTTCGAATCAGAAGCGCCGTTTTATGTATTAATTGAATTCGAAAATAAAGATGAACAAATTTTAGAAACTGCACTGAGCTGCTTTGAACAAACAATGGAAGATGGCCATGTCATAGACGGCGTAATCAGCCAAAGCGAAACACAAGCTCTTAATTTATGGGAACTTCGCGAGCGCATTAGTGAATCTATTTCTCATTACACGCCTTATAAAAATGATATTTCGGTTATACCTAGCAAAGTGACTGAATTTTTAGAAAATGTAGATACTATAGTTTCCGAAAAATATCCTGAGTTTGAAATCATTTGGTTTGGTCATATTGGCGATGGTAATTTGCATTTGAATATTTTACGACCAGAAAACTTATCGATTGATGAATTTGTCACACAGTGCAAAACCGTTAACCCGCTTATTTTTGCTGAAATTGAAAGACTAAAAGGAAGTATTTCAGCTGAGCACGGAGTTGGTTTAGTAAAAAAAGATTATCTAAGTTACAGCCGTTCTGAACAAGAAATAGCATTAATGAAACAAATTAAAACCTTGTTCGATCCTAATCACATTTTAAACCCTGGTAAGTTAATTTAGTTTTCCGCTAAATACCAAAGTTAGGATCAACTATGACCTATTTAATTCTTAGTTTATTGGTGTTAGCGGTTGCACCAGCCATTGCTAAGTTATTTCGTCATCATTCGCACTTTGAAGATGGATTGGCGGGGTTTTTATTGGTGGTGTTAGGGGGTGTGATTTTTGCTGAGTTACTACCGCTATCATTTCAATACGCTTCTTACTGGGTTATCCCTGTTATGTTTTTAGGCCTTATAGGTCCCACACTGATTGAAAAATTATTTCAACATGCCGCCGATTCCACTCACCAAATTACTTTGGCCATTGGTTTTAGTGGGCTGCTATTACACACTATGGTAGACGGTGCTAGTTTAAACGAATTTAAATCGATTGATTCGGCTAGTCCTTACATGCCATTAGCTATCATTTTGCATCGCATTCCGGTTGCGCTGTCGGTGTTATGGATTGTACGCCCTGTTTATGGATTAAAAGGCGTATCGCTCGCGCTTGCTGGGCTAGGTATTTTTACCCTGTTCGGATACATTCTTGGCGTGCAAATGGAAACCGCCATGAATACATTTAGCTTCAGTTTATTACAAGCTTTCGTATCGGGCGCTTTACTCCATGTTTTACTGCACAGACCTCACAAACATCATCATGAGCATGGAGCAGATTCGCATCATAAACATAACCACGGATATAATTTATTAGCTCCATTTAAAGCATGGGGACGTTACCAAACTGTTGGATGTGTTATCGGAGTGATTACTTTAGTTTTCTTAGA
>JBFHSP010000022.1:0-25434 GCA_041591085.1 Kangiellaceae bacterium
AGAAGAATTTGAGTTTAACTTTAGAGTGATGGGCGCTTCTCAACTAGAAGCTTGGATTGGCGTAGGAAAAAGAAGCCGTTACGCTGAAAATAGTTTTAGATTAGAGCGCAATCCTCCGGTTGTGGTTCCGCCAAGTTATGAGCCCGAGTATGATAGTTTTTTGCTCAGTGATTATTTTGACGAAACTTTTTATTTCACAGGGCTAAACTATCAATTGAGTTCCAAAATTTCTTTCAGACTGAGGTTTTCCTCTGGTGATCAAACCGATGTGCAAAACATTCAAGTGGGTGAAAGAACCGAATGGTCTTACGATATTGAATGGCGTCCTAACGCCCATTTAGAAACAAATTTAAGATTTGTTTATCAAGACTTAGACGTTGAGCAAGGTAAGCTGTTTAATGCAGAGTTGGTTGATTTTAGAATGGCTTATCAATTTGATCTTAGGCATCGATTGAAGCTTTCTGTGCAAGGATTAAAGCTAAACCGAAATTCTCAGTTGTATATGGAGCAATATCGAGATATTGCCAATATAGATCAATATATTATTGAGCTTCCTAGTGCGAAAGATGAAGAGCAATCATTACAGCTCATTTATTCATATAAGGTAAACCCACAAACGCTGATTTACTTAGGGTATTTTGAACATTCGATTTTAAATTTGCTTGATGATCAATTAGTAAAAGACAATCGCTCATTGTTTGCAAAATTCAGTTATGCACTACAATATTAAGCTAAAGAAAGAGCCTTTATTGCAATGCATTATTTTGATAGAATTCGCTAAAATATCAACAAGGGACTTAGTTATATGCAACTAATAAAGTTAAAACAGAAATCATTATATTCAATTATGGCGTTGGCAATGACTGCTAACGTGCATGCGTTTCAATTTGACTCAGTCACTAATTTTAATGAGCCAAAGCTTGCGAGTGAGACAGGAGGACAAGCCGAAGCGTTTGTTCCAGTATGGAAAGCGAAAGCTGAGCTTGGTGTTGTAAATACCAGTGGTAACACACAAACTAGCTCTACCAACGGAAAAATTAATGTTCAGTATGAAGCTGAAAAGTGGCGTCAAGAATTTCGTTTAGAGGTTCTCAAGTCAGAGTCGCAACTACTCGATGAAAACAACCAACGCTATACGCAAAAAACGGCAGATAGAAGTTATTTTTTGTCGCAAACCAATTATAAAAACTCTGAGAAGTCGTATTCCTTTGTTTCTGTAGATTACGCTGATGAAACCTTCACCTCTTACGATTACATTGGCAATGCGCTTATTGGGTATGGCTATTCATTTGTAAAAAACAAAAATAATGAATTTCAGGCTGAAGTTTCGGCCGGTAAAAGGCGTTATCAAGGTCGTGATGAAATAGAGGCTGAGCAAGAAACTGTTTCTCGTTTGGCTGAAAAATGGTCATATCGATTAACCGAGTCAACAAAATTAAATCAAGAGTTAAGCGCTACTTTTGGTAAAGAGTTCGATGTTTATAATTTTTTATTGGCGGTCAATGTAAATATCAATAGTTCATTAGCCATAAGTTTAGGTTATGAAGCACAGCATACAACCGTAGTTGAAGCTTCTTTAGAGAAGACAGATGCAAAAACAACCATCAATTTAGTGTATAACTTTTTATAAGCTAAAAATAAGGCTTCATTAAGTATGAAGCCTTTTACCATTTTGTTTTTAATCGAATTTTTAATCTTTTACGAAAGGATTCGTTAATCGTTCTTGTCCAAAGCTAGACATAGGACCATGACCTGGAACAAATTGAGTTTCATTACCAAGTGGCCACAGTTTGTTTTTTATCGAGTTAATCAGAGTTTGATAGTCGCCACGTGGAAAATCGGTTCTACCAATTGAGCCTTGAAACAACACATCGCCAACAAAGGCTACTTGTCGAGTTTTGCTGTAAAACACCAAATGCCCAGGAGTATGCCCTGGACAATGAATCGCTGTGAGCTTTTCTTGTCCCACTTCTACCAAATCGCCATCATTTAACCATTCAGGAGTGAAGCTGCGAGCTAAAGGAAATCCATACTGCTGACTGACTTGAGGGAGCAAGTCAATCCAAAATTTGTCTTCTTGCTCTGGGCCAATGATTGGAAGTTCTAATTGCTCTGCAAGATCGGCTGTGGCTCCTGCGTGATCAACGTGAGCATGGGTAAGCAATATCTTTTCAATAGTGAGGTTATTCTCTCGAACCACTTGAAGCACTTTTTGAAGATCTCCACCTGGATCAATAATTGCCCCTTTTAATGTTTGGTCACACCAAATAACCGAACAATTTTGTTGAAACGGCGTAACCGGAATAATTTTAAACTGCAGCATAATATCTATTTATTTTCTTTCAAGAGGTTTGATTTTACTGGCTTTAAGCGCCTAAGCAAGTATTAAGACGAATTTGCTAAACAAAGCTATAGTTAGTGATAAGAATGAGTTTATAACGTTTTGCAGTAGGTTTTATGTCGGTTAAGTCGATTTCTATTAAGGATCTTAAGGTCGGAATGTACGTGGAGGCTATTCTCGAGCAAAGCGGGAAAAAGCAAGTCGTTCAACAAGGACTTATAAAAGATTCTGACGTTTTGCACTCTTTGAAAAAGTCAGGAGTGTTAAAAGTATCTGTTAACCTGTCTAAGTCTCAGCTTGAAAATAAACTAGAAACTGCTGATAAAAGTTCAGTGGAAACCATAGACAAAAAAAGTTTAAGTGGAAATAGTAAAGATGTTACAGCTGCAAGGCGACTGTATGATCAGGCAAAAGTTCTTCAAGCCAAAACCTTGCAGTCATTTAAAGATGGGCAAGTTATTGATATTAAACCAATAGCGGAAGTGTCCGATCATTTAGTTGATCTTTTGTTTAATAGTAAAGATGCACTTTTATGCGCCTCAATGATCCGAACTAAAGATGAATATCTACTTGAACATAGCATTAATGTTTCAATATTACTCGCTACTTTTGCTAGGTTTTTAGGTCTTGCTGAACCTGTCATTCGCGATTTGGCGCTGGGCGGATTTTTACATGATATCGGAAAAATCAAGGTCCCTGATCACATTTTAAACAAGCCTGGCGCATTAACTGTACAAGAATATGAGCTAATGAAGCAGCATGTTAATTTTGGGCTTGAAGCGGTATTGGAGATAGAAGGATTCTCTGAAGTTTCAAGAGAGGTGATTGGTTTGCATCATGAAAAGCTCAATGGCAACGGCTATCCCAATCGGATCAGTGAAAACGGCATAGGACAGTACGGGAGAATGGCTGCCATAGTAGACTGTTTTGATGCGATAACGGCCAATCGAGTTTATAAAGAGAGTGAGCTTTCAACTAAAGCCTTTAAAATTTTGCTCGCGGATTCTGATACTCATTTTGATAAAGGCTTGGTGGTTTCTTTTATTAAGTGTTTAGGCGTCTATCCTGTAGGTTCTTTAGTGGAATTAAGTAACGGCCGACTTGGACTGGTGCTTCAGTCAAATAATAGTAATCCGCTTAAGCCGAAATTAAAGGTTTTCTATAATTGGCGAGAAAAACGTTTTATTGAGATATCGGAGATAGATTTAAGTGTGCGTAAAGATAACTTAGAAATTGTAAAGTCGATTAACACTAATCAGTTACCTTTTGATTTTACTCAATTTTTTAATGAGTACATGATTTGAGCAACTTTTACCAGAACAGCAAAAATATCTAACTATTTTAAGAGTTTATTTTGATAATCAGCGGAATTAGCCTAGTCTATTAGTAACAATACAAAAACTTTAGGTTTGTTCTATTCATGTCGACCGCTTTAACGATTTGCGATGATTCCAATTTAGCTAGAAAGCAAATGGCACGTAGCCTGCCGGAGAACTGGGACGTTGATGTTACTTTTGCCACAAATGGTAAAGAAGGTCTTCAAGCGGTTAGAGATGGCAAAGCCGAAGTTATGTTTTTAGATTTAACCATGCCAGAAATGGACGGTTATCAGGTATTAGAAGCAATATTCAACGAGCAGCTCAGATCCAGTGTCATCGTAGTTTCGGGTGATATTCAGCCAGAAGCTAAAGAAAGAGTCATGTCGTTAGGTGCTCTTGCTTTTATAAAGAAACCTGCCGATCCTGACCAAATTGCAATGATTCTCGACGATCATGGACTGATCACCAAAACTTCGACCGGACGTTCGGCAACATTAACACAGATAGCCGAGGAAGCGATTCCATTAAGAGATAGCTACCAAGAAATTTCTAATGTGGCTATGGGCAAAGCAGCTGATCTTTTGGCGCGATTACTTGGTGCCTTTATTCAATTGCCGATCCCGTCAGTAAATAAAGTTGAAAAAGCTGATATGCAAATGACGTTACAGTCAATTGCCCAAAGGAGTACGGTGTCAGCGGTATGTCAAGGCTTTATTGGAAATGGTGTGGCAGGCGAGGCACTTCTTATTTTCCGAGACTCTAGTTTTAAAGACATTGCCAAGTTGATGAAGTTTGAAGGAGAGCTTTCCGACAAGGTTGAGTTAGAGCTTTTAATGGATATTGGAAGTATTTTAACCGGTGCTTTTTTAAATGCCTTCGCCGAACAGCTCGATATAAATTTTAGTCAAGGTCATCCTATTATTTTAGGGCAACACTGTAAAATTGATGACTTGATAAAACCAGACGGTGTCAACTGGAAAGAAACACTTGTTATTGAAATAATGTACACCATAGAAGGTTTCGACGTTAATTGTGATTTGTTAATCCTATTTAGCGAAGATTCCATTGAAGAGTTAAACCATAGAGTTTCATTTTATTCATCATGACCGATAATCACGAAATTAAAGAAATGCACTGGATGATGGACATGCTCACAAATGTCGATGTGGGTTTGGTTGTCCTTGATTCTGCTTATTGTATTCAAATGTGGAACCGCTTTATGGAAGATCACAGCGGACGTTCCGATCGAAGTGTTAAGGGCAACAGTATTTTTGATGTGTTTCCTGAAGTACCAGAAGGATGGTTTAAACATAAAATTGATTCGGTTTTTATGCTGCAAAGTAGAGCTTTTTCTATTTGGGAGCAACGACCTTATTTATTCAAATTTAAAAACTATCGACCAATAACTGGTACTGAAGATACCATGTATCAAAATGCGACGATGATCCCATTAATGTCTTCAGATGGCGAAGTACGGCATGTATGTTTGCTGATTTACGATGTAACTGATGTGGCTATCAGTAAAAAAGAGCAAATGAAACTGAATAAAGAATTAGAATCTTTAAGCAGGACCGATAAACTTACTCAGCTGAATAACCGTGGATATTGGGAAGAGTGTTTTAAATCTGAATATGAACGATGTAAGCGTTACGGCAACCCTTCGAGCGTACTTATTTTTGATATTGACCACTTTAAAAAGGTCAATGATACTTACGGACACCAAGCTGGTGATGAAGTGATCCGAGTGACCGCAAGAACCTTAGCCCATTTGGTAAGGAAAACCGATATTGCAGGACGTTATGGTGGAGAAGAGTTTGTTGCATTTTTTCCAAACACCACCGCAGAAAATACTCTGATATTTGCTGAGCGACTGAGAAAAGCAATTAAAGCGTATACTGTTAATTACGAAGGAACTGAAATAAATTACACCGTTAGTATAGGAATTTGTGAATTTAGACCATCATTTGTTTCTCACGAAAAATGGATTGAGAAAGCGGATGAAGCTTTGTATCAAAGTAAACAAAACGGACGTAATCAAACCAATATTTCTAGCTAAAATATAAGTATAAAATGACAGAAAAAAATGAGCGTAATTTTAGGAGTTCCAATCCTAACGAGCGTGTCTCTGCATTTATCCATCCTGTAGGGAGTTTAGATGTATTATCTCAATATGAAGTTAACCTTTTGACCAGTGAGGGTCATCCTGAACTTAAACATTTATTTAGGTTGTGCTCACTAGCGGTAATTAATAGCGGCAGCGAATCAGACAATTGCAAAGATATTCTTGAATCTCACAAAGATTTTAAAATTGAAATCATTCAAACCGATAGAGGAGTGAAGCTCCATGTGATTAACGCTCCATCAAGTGCATTTGTTGATGGTGAAATGATCGAAGGGATCAAACATCATTTATTTTCAGTGTTACGAGATTTGATTTATGTTGATCGGCATATTTTAAATAGCGGACAGTTTGATCTAAATCAAACGGAAGATATTACCAATGCTAATTTCCATATTTTGCGCAATGCAGGTCTACTAAATCCAGTTAGAAACTTAAATTTAGTGGTGTGTTGGGGCGGTCATGCTATAAGTCGTTTGGAATATGACTACACCAAAGAAGTCGGTTATCAATTAGGATTAAGAAACTTTGATATTTGCACCGGGTGTGGTCCGGGCGCTATGAAAGGACCGATGAAAGGTGCAGCGGTGGCTCACGCTAAACAGCGCAATATTGAGTCTAGGTTTATTGGTATATCAGAGCCTGGCATCATTGCAGCCGAAGCGCCTAATCCCATTGTAAACCAACTTGTTATTATGCCTGATATCGAAAAGCGTCTAGAGTCGTTTGTTAGGTTGTCACATGCAATTATCATTTTCCCTGGTGGTGTTGGAACGGCCGAAGAGCTTTTATATTTGCTCGGGATATTGTTGCATCCTGCAAATACCGATATTCCTTTCCCCTTAGTGCTTACCGGACCTAAGAAAAGCCAAGCTTATTTAGATTCTATAGTTAACTTTGTAGGAACAACCTTAGGTGAAAAAGCGCTTAAGAAAATTCAGGTGATTGTTGAAGATCCAGAAAAGGTTGCTCAATTGGTTAAAAACAGTGTTGTTGCTGTTCGGGAGTATAGAAAACAAAGCTCAGATGCTTATTTTTTTAATTGGAAGCTTACTATTGAAGAAGAGTTTCAACAGCCCTTTATCGCCAACCATCAAAATATGGCCGCGCTAGATTTAACCAAAAATCAACCGCCTCATTTAATGGCCGCAAATTTAAGGCGTGCATTTTCAGGAATAGTGGCAGGAAATATCAAGTCTGACGGCGTATTGGCTATTGAAAAGCATGGGCCCTTTAAGTTGAAGGGAGATCCAGATATTATGAGCGCCCTTGATACGCTCTTAGCATCGTTTGTAGATCAAAAGCGCATGAATATCAGTGGTCAATATAAGCCCTGTTATGAATTGATCTAAAGCTTTGAAATTTGAGCGTTAATTAACTTAAAGGTTTTTTATGTTCAAATATAAAGCAATTTCCTACGTTTTATTGATGATTATGATGCTTGGATCCAGAGCTCTGTTAGCAATTCAAGACGAAGTATCTTACGCGAATACTCAAGATGTTATATCGACACACTTACACCTTTCACTAAATGTTGATTTTGAGAAGCGCCAACTAAAAGGCAACGTCGAGCATAGGCTTAAGTGGCTTAACTCAAAAGCTAATTCACTGGTGTTAGACACTCGTGCTATTCATATTGATAAAGTTGAAGGCCAATTAAATAAGAAATGGACTCCTTTAAAGTTTGTTCTAGGCGAGCATGATGGTGTAAAAGGTTCCAAACTGACTATTTCAGCCGATCCGAGCATTTCTGTGGTTAAGATTCATTACCAAACTGTGCCTGAAGCTTCGGGGTTACAATGGCTCACTCCTGCCCAAACTACGGGTAAGAATCATCCATTCATGTATTCTCAGTCACAAGCCATACATGCTAGAAGTTGGATTCCAGTACAAGACACTCCGGCCATGCGAGTCACTTATTCTGCTCAAATTACCACGCCTAAAGATTTGGTGGCGGTGATGAGTGCAGAAAATGAGCTTCCAGTGGTAAAAGACGGTGATTATTCATTCAAAATGCCTCAGGCAATTCCTCCATACTTAATTGCGATAGGAGTAGGCAACTTAGAGTTCGCGGCTATGTCGAACCAAACAGGTGTTTACGCTGAGCCTTCGGTATTAGAAAGTGCTGTCGCCGAATTCAATGATACTCAAGCAATGATTGAGGCAAATGAAAAGCTATATGGACCTTACCGTTGGGGGCGTTATGACTTGCTGATTCTTCCTGCTGCATTTCCCTTTGGTGGTATGGAAAACCCACGACTTTCATTTATTACACCGACGGTCATTGCTGGTGATAAAAGTTTGGTGAACTTAATTGCCCACGAGTTAGCTCATTCCTGGTCTGGTAACTTAGTGACCAATGCAACCTGGCGCGACCTTTGGCTGAATGAAGGATTTACTAGCTATGTTGAAAATAGGGTGATGGAAGAAGTATTTGGTGAGCCAAGAGCCGTTATGGAACAATATCTTGGCGTTGCTGATTTAAAAGTAGAGCTTACCGAGCTCGATGCTAGAGATACTATTTTAAACCTGCCGCTTGATGGTCGCGATCCGGATGATGCGTTTTCTGGTGTACCTTATGTAAAAGGACAGCTTTTTTTAATGTACCTAGAACAAAAATTTGGCCGTGAAAAATTCGATCCTTTTGTTAAAGATTATTTTGATCATTTTGCTTTTAAGTCGATCGATACTCAAACCTTTTTGTCCTATTTGAATAATCATTTACTGAGTAAATATCCTGAAGTTATTTCTTCTGACGAAGTCAGTGAGTGGATCTTTCAACCTGGGTTACCAAAATCGTCACCTGATCCACAATCGGATGCTTTCAACCGAATTGCCAACGCTATGAGCGAATGGCATCAAGGTAAACGCGAATTGGCCGATTTGGATGCAAAACAGTGGACCGTTCATGAATGGCTGTTTTTTATTAACAAACTCCCTCGTGATTTAAGTCATAAAACTATGGTGCAGCTGGATAAAACATTTTCATTAACCAACAGTACAAATCGAGAAATTCAATTTGCTTGGTTTTCATTGGCCATTGTTAATAACTTTTGGACGATAGAGTCTTCTCTTGAATCCTATTTAAAACAAATAGGTCGCAGAAAATTTATTGTGCCGCTGTATAAACTATTACATGAACATTCTATGCAGAGAAGGGAGTGGGCCTCAAAGATTTATGAGCAAGCTCGTAGT
Organism: Kangiellaceae bacterium; assembly: GCA_041591085.1. Classification (GTDB taxonomy): domain Bacteria; phylum Pseudomonadota; class Gammaproteobacteria; order Enterobacterales; family Kangiellaceae; genus Pleionea. Next base: position 8,975 of record JBFHSP010000022.1, read on the forward strand.
GGTTACCATCCGCTCGCTCAAAATACTTTAGATCAAGTATTTAACTTAAAACCGGAGTAATGGACAAAGAAAAAGGAGCGCTAAGCGCTCCTTAATTTTATGGAGAGTGTTATTTTTTATTTTATGCTTCAACTACAACTGATATCCCTCTCGAGTTGAAGATTATTTTCAGTGGTTGTTACAGCTGACTGAAAATTCTTTTAAGTCCCGTCTTGGTTGTTAGTACTTATTCTTCGATTGGAACTGTTGGTTACACTATCTTGAATAAACTTGTTCTACAACGGATAGAGTTGTGTAAAGCTTGTGGATAACTTGTTAAATTTAAAAATATCTCAAGTTTAGGTTTTTCTTGGATTCAACACTTTAGCTTAATGGGATTAAGCTGAAAGGGTAGATTTTGCTTCTAGAATGAGCTTTTTAGCATGACTAATAACCGTTAGGGCGTTATCCGCATCTAAACTGTTGTCGAGTCCAAGTTTTAAAAATGCAGGCATTTCGCTAATACTGGGATAGGTTTTTATCAAAGGGTTGCCAATATAAGTATGCCAACGGCAAATCATAATCAGATCGGCTAAATCAGCTTCTCCAGAGTGAACTCGTAGCCAGTCTTCACGAGTTTTAGCAACATTCTGAAGAGGCTCACTCAAGCCCCAATTTCTTAACACGGCGGCTCCAATGCTAGCTGCATAGCGATTTACCAGTTTCATGGTTTCTTCTTTATCTTGAAGTAGCTCTAGGTAAAGAGATGCTTTTTCTAATAATGGTAGGCAACCAATGTCTTGTAATAACCCTGCTAAAATAGCCTCGTCTCGATCAAAAGGAAGTTTCGCTTGTTGGCACAATACATAGGCGATGCTGGCATTATAAGCGCTACGATCCCAAATGGTTTTCAAATAAGGAATCAATTTTTTATTGCGAAATTTAAATAGGTTTCTAACAGCAAAAGTCATAGCCATATTTTTGGTGGTATGAATTCCAAGCAAACTAATGGCTTGTTGAACATTACTGATAGTGGCTGCGCGCCGATAAATTGGAGAGTTAGCTACATTGACTAAATAGCCGCAAAACGCAGGATCAACTTGTGCAATTGAGGTGAGTTTATACGCGTCGGTTAAAGGATCGCCTGCCGCTTTTTTTATATTGAGGGAAACTTCCGGTAGTGAGGGAAGTTGGAGGTGACCAGCCACCAGTTCTTTATGAATTTGCAAAACTATTGTACCACGGCTCATGTCGGTCTCTCTCTTTTTAAGAGTTAAGTGTAGAGCAATGTGCGTCATCCTTCCTTAGGGACATGGTTGATTTCTGAAAATGCTCAGGTCTATTGAATTAGCGCAATGAAAAGGACAAACTGAAAATGCTCACGGATGAGTGATTAATGGAAACTAATACTTAAGGATAATCAAATGAAAATTTTATACCGTATTTCTTATAACTTGGCAGTTTGGAGCTTGATGATATTCAGTAACGGTGGGTTTAGTCATCCTCTGTTTAAATGGCAAGATGAATTAGGTCGTTGGCATTTTAGTGATAGCTCTTCGTCTGATATCGCTGAACCGTTCGAACCAAAAGAAAAGGCTATTCAACCCGTGAAATGGATAAAAACCGAACCGATTAATGTAGTAAAGGCAACGCCTGCAACTAAAGGTAATTGGGGGCTCAGCGAGCATCGAGAGTTTTGTATTCAATTAAAAGAGAGAATTGAACGAGTTGAACGGAAAGCGAAAAAGGCAAAAAAGCACGGTCAGTTTGCTGAAGAAAAGTCTGAATTAAGATGGCAAAAACTTAAAAGTTGTCCATAAAAAAAGGCCGCATTTGAAAAGCGACCTTTCCCTAAGCTTATTTAATTAGCTATAAAAATTAAGCAGAAAAGTTGGCGGAAGCAAATTCCCAGTTTACTAATTTCCAGAATGCTTCTAAATATTGTGGGCGAGCATTTCTGTAGTCAATGTAGTAAGCATGTTCCCATACATCAACAGTTAATACAGGGGTTACATTTTCAGTAATAGGGCAGCCAGCGTTTGAAGTATTCATAAGCGCTAATTTGCCATCGCTATTTTTTACTAGCCAAGTCCAGCCTGAACCGAAATTGGTCGCTGCAGATTGAGTAAATTGTTTTTTGAACTCTTCAAAGCTACCGAATGCTGCATTAATCGCATCAGCTAGCGCACCTGTAGGCTCTCCACCACCATTTGGGCTTAAGCAATTCCAGTAAAAAGTGTGGTTCCATACTTGCGCTGCATTATTGAACATGCCACCCGATGACTTTTTGATAATGTCTTCTAATGAGCTTGATTCAAACTCAGTGCCGGCAATAAGGTTATTAAGATTTACCACATAAGCGTTGTGGTGTTTTCCGTAGTGATAATCGATAGTTTCTGCTGAAATGGTTGGTGCCAATGCGTCTTTCGCATAAGGTAAAGCAGGAAGTTCAAAAGCCATTTAAAAGCTCCTAGTAGTTAAACATGAAATTAATGCGGGACAACCGCATAACAGCTCAATCCATTATTGTAGTCATTCCAGAGCGCGTTTGTCAGGCTTTTTTCTAATTTAACCCGCACAGCTTCTCGATAACCTTAAGAAAATAGGGTATTTATAACCATTCAAAAGAAAAATTTTGGGTTTAGCTATAGCCATAAGTTAAAGCCTCACTTAAGATCTTGTTCAAATTTAGCTCATCCATTTTAGAGGTCTCGATGGAAACTTTAGATCGCATTAAACAACAAATTAGCGAAAATGATATTTTAATTTATATGAAAGGCTCTCCAAAGCTTCCTATGTGTGGCTTTTCAGCTCAAGCGGTTCAAGCGCTTATGCAATGTGGAGAAGAGTTTGCTTACGTAGATATTCTAGAAAACCCAGATATTCGCGCCGAACTTCCTAAATATGCCAACTGGCCTACATTTCCTCAACTTTGGGTGAAAGGTGAACTGATTGGCGGTTGTGACATTATATTAGAGATGTTTCAACAAGGTGAGCTGCAAACTGTAATTAAAGAAGCCAAGGTCTAATTAGGGCAATTAGAGTTTGTTTTATAAAAAAGCCGGTTAAAACCGGCTTTTTTATAAAAGATCGAAAAAATAACGCAGCTTGAGATAAATGCTAAAAGTTTAATCGCTTGAGTAATCGATTTAATCGATTAGTCTAATTTTGTTCAGCAAAACCTGATTTGAAGCTCTATACTATCTGCGAATTTTTACCGATAACTTTTTTAGGAGATTTCAAATGGGTGTTTTAGTAGGACGTAGTGCTCCAGACTTTACTGCTTCTGCCGTACTTGGCAATGGTGAAATTGTTGGCGATTTTAACTTATCGAACGCGATTAAAGGTAAGTATGCCGTTGTTTTCTTTTATCCTCTTGATTTTACTTTTGTTTGCCCTTCAGAGTTGATTGCCTTTGACCACCGTTTAGAAGAGTTTACCAAGCGCGGTGTTGAAGTTATTGGTGTTTCAATTGACTCTCAATTTACTCACAATGCTTGGAGAAACACTCCAGTGGAAAAAGGTGGGATTGGTCAAGTGGGTTACACCTTAGTTGCTGATGTTAAGCATGAAATTTGTAAAGCCTATGATGTTGAACATCCAGAAGCTGGCGTGGCTTTCCGTGGTTCATTCTTAATCGATCAAAAAGGAAACGTTCGTCATCAAGTTGTGAATGACCTACCACTTGGTCGTAACATTGACGAAATGCTTCGTATGGTTGATGCGCTTCAGTTTACTGAACAGCATGGTGAAGTATGTCCAGCTGGTTGGAAAGATGGTGACAAAGGTATGACGGCTTCTCCAGATGGCGTTGCAAACTATCTTTCTACAGAAGCAGATAAGCTATAAGCAACTTAATCACTCTGTTTAAAAGGCCTGTTTTACAGGCCTTTTTTGTAGGTTTACAGACCTAAGATGCTAGCGGCCAACCACCTAGCTCTCTATAGCGGTTGACTATGTAGCAAAAAAGCTCCGCGGTTTTTTGGGTGTCATAAAGCGCTGAGTGAGCGTCTTGATTATTAAACTCTAAACTTGCCGCTTCACAAGCTTTGGCGAGTACGGTTTGTCCAACCGCTAATGCGCCTAAAGTGGCTGTATCGAGCGTTGAAAATGGATGAAATGGATTGCGTTTGACTTGGGTTCTTTCTGCTGCCGCTTTAATAAAACCTAAGTCAAAAGTTGGGTTGTGACCGACTAAAATGGCGCGTTGGCAATTGGCTTGTTTTTGCTGTTTACGAACAAACTTAAAGAGCTCTTTTATGGCTACTCGTTCTGAAACCGCACCTCTTAAAGGGTTGTATGGATCAATTCCTGTTACTTCAAGCGCCGCATCTTCAATATTAGCACCTGCAAATGGCTCTACATGAGCATGATACTTGTCTACAATCACTAATTCATGTGAATCATTAAACCCCAAACTCATAGCGGCCAGTTCTAAAAGGGCATCGGTTTTATCATTAAATCCGCCAGTTTCGACATCGACTACAACTGGTAGAAATCCGCGAAAGCGCGTATCTATCATAATAACTGCTTATTCTATAAAAGCGCTATTGTCCCCTAAAGCGATTAATAAGCCAAATGAGAAAGCAACGATTTTCCGATCGATGAGCTTAAGTTGAGTTTTTCTATGCCGATACAAGAAACGATGGCTTAATTGCCAAAACTTTTCGATGGTGAATGGAAATGACATTGTTAAATCAAAGTCGAACTTTACTAGTTGCTTCGCTTTTAGGATGTGGCCTAGGTTGGAGCGACTTTAGAACCTATGAAGCGAATATTGAACAGGCGGATTGGCAATTTGATGGTAACCCAGTTTTTTGTTCTTTGTCTCATAGCATTCCTCGATATGGATTAGCTGAATTTAAAGCAAAAGCGAGTCGTACTCCTAACATGGCGTTTATATTAGATGCGGCTCGAAACCCCATTGCCACAGGTAAGGTTATCGATATACGTTCAGTTGCACCTGAATGGCGCCCAGGTAAGCTAGGAAAAGAAATTGGCGTGGTCCCCGTTGTCCCTGGTGAAAAAACCTTGAATGTGCTTGATGACGTCGCGTGGAAGCTATTGATTGCATTAGAGCAGGGTATGAGCCCGTCATTTTATTATCGTGATTTTAAAGATGATTCTGATAGAGTTTCGGTGGCTTTGTCGACCGTTAATTTTCAAAGAGTGTACTCTAATTTTATCGATTGCGTTGAAGAGCTTTTGCCATACGATTTTTGGGAAATTCAGCACACCATGATCAATTTTGATTTTAATGGCTCTAAATTGACTGAGGCAGATCGAAAAAAGCTTGATGTGTTAGCAGAATTTTTAAAGCACGATCCAAACATCGAAGCCGTGTTAGTCGAAGGGCACACCGATAGTATAGCGTTCAGAAGATACAACAAAGCATTGGGTCAGAAGCGCGCAAATAGCGTCAGTGACTATTTAAAATCTAAAGGTGTGGAGAAGCAGAAAATTAGAGCCGTATCACACGGTGAAATGAAACCTTTAGAAAGCAATCACACTGCTGAAGGACGAGCATTAAACCGACGAGTATTTATTACCATGCAGCGTGGTTAGCGAATATTATGTTTCTTTAGCGTTTTTTTAATCAGCTTTAGATAATCCATTTCGTTTATCGGCTTTTGATTTTTTTGGCTACTCCAAATGCTTTCGACCAAATCCTCCATTAAAATATGCTCAGCTCTGTGCGGCTCACCCCAATGCCGATAAGACTTTTCAATAAGTAGCGATATTCCTTTCGGCCTATTAGTTTGAAGCTGTTCTTTAAGCGCAACATGTAAACTCATGTGTAAAAAAGGATTGCTTTGATTGAGTTCGGGTGAAAAGTTGAGTTCTAATGAATCAAGTGAATCCTTTAAAATATGATGATACTCTGGGTGTTCATCGATCACATTGGCTAACCGTGACTCAAAAATAGAAAGTGGCTTTCCTAACTTCATTTTCTGCCAAACATTAAAGTAATGTTGGCGTAGTTCATTTCTGGATTCACCGTAAATCATATTAAACTTCAGTTTTTTCTTTAAACTCACATAAATCTTCAATAATACAAGAGCCGCAACGTGGTTTACGTGCTACGCAAGTATAACGACCATGCAAAATGAGCCAATGGTGGGCATCGAGTAGAAATTCTTTGGGAACGTGTTTTAGTAGCTGTTTTTCCACCGCTAAAACGGTTTTGCCAGGAGCAATTTTGGTACGGTTTGAAACTCTAAAAATATGAGTGTCAACCGCCATAGTAGGTTGTCTAAAAACGGTATTAAGTACCACGTTAGCCGTTTTTCTTCCTACACCGGGCAAGGCTTCTAATGCTTCTCTATTTTCTGGTACTTGGCTGTTGTGTTTATCCATCAGTATTTTACAGGCCTTAATTATGTTTTCTGCTTTAGCATTAAATAGCCCAATGGTTTTTATATATTTTTTCAGACCATCCACTCCTAAGCTAACTATTGCTTCTGGGGTGTTAGCTACAGGAAACAGCTTAACCGTTGCTTTATTGACTCCCACATCGGTTGCTTGCGCAGATAATATCACTGCTATTAGCAATTCAAATGCTGAGTTGTATTCGAGCTCAGTGGTTGGTTCTGGATTGTTTTTTTGAAAACGTGAAAAAATTTCGTGTCGTTTTATCTTATTCATTAGCTCTTTATAGTGCTTGAATGGGTAAAAAGTGTGATTTGTATTATTCCATACTTAGCTAGAAACATCACAGAAGATATTAAGAGGTTTAACTAAAATAGCTCAATATCATCGTCCACTGTCTTATTACTGCTATCCAAAATAAGGTTTTTTTCAAGCAATTTTTTGAAGTTGTTTATTTGATTCCTCCCGTTGTCTTTTGAGTAATATAAAGCTTGATCGGCACAATTTAAAATATTTAAAAAGGGCTTAGAGCAATCCAGCTCAACATATCCAATACTGATTGTGACATTGCCAACAACGGAAAAAGTTGTTTGTTCTATTTTTTCTCTAAATCGTTCTAAAGCTTGGTGCGCATGTGTTTGATCAATATCGTTTAAAATAAATACAAACTCTTCGCCGCCATATCGAAATAGCCAATCTTCAAACCGAAAAACTTGCTTAGCAATCTGAGCTAATCTTAAAAGAATTTCATCACCATAAATATGGCCATAATTGTCATTAACGGCTTTAAAGTGATCAATATCTGCAATGGCGACTATCCTCGTTTTATTTGAAGCTCTATTTTGATGAGCATCAGAGGCATAAACGTTATCAATATATTCATCTAGAGCCTGGCGATTCAAAAGCCCTGTCAGTCTATCGGTACTCGCTTTATTTAAGCTTCGGTATATATTTTTATAAACTTCAATTAAAAACGACATCGATTTTTTATTGATAGGAAGCTCTAACCCTTTTATCACGATTGAAAGTGTTTCGTTGCTGCCAACACAAATGGTATAAACTTTATTATCTTCGGCTTCTATTGAAAAAGGTTCTTGTGAAAGTTGTAAATTATTCCAAACATCGACATAGGATGCGTGAGAGTTTTTTTGCAGTATTTCAGAGAGGTTTTTGTTTAGTTTAAGTAAGCTTTCTGAGTCCGACAGCTTAACAAGCGCCTTGCAAGTAAGGTAGCCATCAAACTCAGATGTATCGTTTTTCATGAATATGCAATTTTTTGTAATAATACTTTGAATATTAGCTTAAATCTCAACAAAAACCACTAACCAACTGATTTTATGAGATAAATTATTTTTTAAAGCTCCACTTTCCTCGGCTGATTGCTCCAATGCAAGGAGCACTTCCAAACCAATAACAAAGCTCTTCGGGCGAGTGGATATCCCAAAGAGCCATATCGGCCTGTTTTCCTGCTTCTAGGCTGCCGGTTTTATCTGAAATTCCAAGCGCTTTTGCCGCGTTGAGCGTGACCGCTTGAAGCGCTTCAAATGGAGTTAATTTAAACAGTGTGCAAGCCATGTTAAGCATTAATAGTAATGAGCTACAGGGTGAACTTCCTGGATTCGAATCGGTGGCTATGGCCATTGCTACCTTTGATTTTCTTAATAATTCAATCGGAGGCAACTGCGTTTCTCTTAAAAAGTAATAGGCTCCGGGTAGAAGGACGGCAACCGTTCCAGATTGAGCGATAGCCTTAACTCCTTCTTCACACAGAAACTCTAAATGATCCACCGAAAGAGCGCCATATTTTGCTGCTAGTACCGAGCCTTTTTGGTTAGATAGTTGTTCTGCATGTAACTTAATGGCAACGTTGAGCTGTTTAGATTTTTGCATCAGTTTTTCCATTTGAGCTGTATTAAAGCCAATGTTTTCGCAAAATCCATCGACTGCATCAACAAGGTTTTCTTGGGCAAAGTCTGGAAGCATTTTATTAGTAACTAAGTCTAAATAGTCATCTGCACGACCTGAAAACTCCGGAGGCACGGCATGTGCACCTAAAAATGTTGCTTTAATTGTTATGGGAAGGGCGTTTTTTAATTGTTGGATGACTGATAACAGTTTTTTCTCTGTGTCATAATCAAGTCCGTATCCAGACTTTATTTCGAGGGTGGTGACGCCTTGTTCTAGCCAAGCTTGAGCGCGTTTTAATGCTATATCAAATAACTCTTGTTCGGTGGCTTGGCGAGTTGCTTTAACCGTTGATAATATGCCTCCTCCTTGTTCTGCAATTTGTTGGTAGCTGATACCGTTAAGGCGTTGCATAAACTCGTTAGCTCGATTTCCGCCATAAACTAGGTGAGTGTGACAGTCGATCAGTCCTGGAGTTACCCAGCAATTATTGCCATCAAAGTGTTCCCACTGCGACGATTGCCACTCACTAGGTAATTCACTTCTTTTTCCAACAAACTGGATAACACCATTGCTCACAACAACAGAGGCATCCTGTATAATGCTCGGCATTTCGCAAGCTGAGTCGAGAGAAGAGTCAGCTTTCTGCGAGCTCATTGTTAGCACGTTGATGTTAGATAAAATAAAAGTAGCAGAGTCTTTATTCATATAGAGTATTGGTTTACCTATTTTAAGGCTTGTTTCAAAAATCAAAGCGTCTTATGGTAACGCGTCTTGTAAATGAGGGAAACCATCGTGAAGTTTTTTGCTGAAAATATACTTATGCAAAATGGTTGGCAAAAAGATAAAACCATTGTTGTTGAAAATGGAAAAATTTTGAACATTTCCGATGGAAAGGATGATAAAGCAGTTCAACTAGAAGGGCCGGTTATTCCGGGGATGGTTAATCTTCATTCTCATGCGTTTCAAAAAACCTTTGCTGGGCTCACCGAGTTTAGAGCAAATCCAAATGATAGCTTTTGGAGCTGGCGCGATGCAATGTATCGGATGCTTCAAGTGTTAACTCCTGAAGATTTAAAAATCGTGGCTGATTATCTATATGCTCAAATGTTACAAAATGGCTACACTAGCGTGGCCGAGTTTCATTACTTGCATCATCAAGCTCATGGCGTTCGCTATGCTGATCATGCAATTAATTCAAAAGTGTTGATTCAATCGGCATTGGACACAGGGATCAATCAATGTTTATGCCCTGTTTTTTATCAATATGCAGGATTTGGTGAGCAGGCTCCTAACTCAACTCAAACAATGTTTTCTCACTCAGTAGAAGAGTTTCAAACACTCCTGCAAGAATTAGCTTCATTTTCAGAAAACTTAGATCAAATTACTCTAGGTATTGCTCCTCATTCCTTAAGAGCCGTTTCAAAGCAATCGATTAACGAGTTGGTTAGATGGTGGCAGCAAAAAAGCCCATTAGCTCCAATCCATATTCATATTGCTGAACAGGTTGCTGAAGTAGAACAATGTATCGCGTTTTACGGGGAGCGACCTGTAGAGTGGCTCATGAGTCAATTTAATCTTAGCGAGCGATGGTGTTTAGTTCATGCGACTCATTTAACCAAGCAAGAAACTAAAGATTTAGCGCGCTCTAAAGCGGTGGCTGGGCTTTGTCCTGATACTGAAGGCAACTTAGGGGATGGCATTTTCAACGGAGTGGACTTTATTAACGATGGTGGACGTTTTGGGATTGGTTCTGATAGTCATATTACTGTCTCTCCATTTTTAGAATTAAAAACATTAGAATATTCACAGAGATTTGCTCAATTAAAACGAAATCAAATGTGTAGCCAAAACTCACCCAATGTGGGGCAATTTTTATGGGAGCAGAGCGCCCTAAGTGGGGCTGATGCAGTGAACCAGAAAGTTGGCTTAATTAAAGAAGGGTTTGCCGCTGATTGGCTGGTGTTAGATCTTCAAGTACCTGAGCTAAACGCTTGTCATGAAAATCAATGGCTAGATGCAGCAATATTTGCTACCCATCAATCCGTTGTAAAGGAAGTGTATGTTGCCGGAAATCGAGTCGTCGAAAATGGGCTTCATGTGCGTTTTGAAAAACTTGCTGAAAACTATAGAGCTCTGTTAAAAGAGAAAATTAGAAAATCTTTGTAAGCTTTTTAAAGTAATGTGGAAATCTCTGAACGCCTCCAGTTAACTTTCTAGTATAGGCAAAAGTTTTCGTTTTAAATCCCATAGTTCAATCGGTTTTAAAACTATATTTTCCTCTGTAAGTGATGAAAAATGGGATTGGGATAGCGCATTTCTATCAGGTGTTATAAGTAACAACCTTAACTCTGACTTTTTGGCTTTAGAAAGTGCTGTCAATCGACTGATTAATTCACTGGCTGTTGCATCTTTTAAGTGCTCGTCTATCAGTACGTGTGTATAGTCATGATATCGTATTTTTTCCAAAGCAATAGTTGCCGATACTGCCGTTTCGACATTCAGACCAACCAAGCTCAATAATTCCTTGGTGATACTTTGACTGACAATAGAGCTATCAACCAAAAGAGCTTTTCCGCGAATAACTTCGTTATCTGAATCTAAGCCTTTTGTTACCTCTTTTTGCGCCTTTTTAAATGGCAAAGTGAGTTCGAGAGTATATTTTGCGCCAATGTTTTGGTTTGTTTCTACTTGTAAATGTCCATTTAGTAATTTAACTAATTCATATGCCAGCGCTAGATGAAACCCTGAACGAAAGTTCTCAGCAGATATATTGTCGGTAATTAAAAAAGGTTTGCTTACCGATTTTAGGTCGTTAAGTGAAATACCAGAACTTGAGTCTTCAATCATCAAAGAAAAGTAAAACTGATTTGTATTAGTAATATGGTGTTTAATATTGATATCGATATAACCATTTTGTGTAAAGGCTATTGAATGCTCAATAACATTGCGAAGCAATAAGTTTAATAACCTCTCATCTGTAAATACTAAATATTTTTCAAGATTATGGTCGATTTGAGAGTTAACTCTTATATTGTTTTTATATACTTTTGAAATTACTGTGCTTAATATTCTTGCAAGAGTGTGTTTTACATTAACGTACCGACTCTGAATTTTCCATGAATTATTCTTAAACTCGAAATAACAATTAAAATTTTCAATTTGGTTTGAATGATCGCGTAGCGCTATTAAAATAGTTTTAAATTTATCGTGGTCAAAAGCCTCTTTTTTATGCATGACATTAAAGCTAGAAATAATATTATTGAGAGACTCTTTTAGTACTTGAGCTTCGGCAAGCATGAGCAAGTATTGAGACTTTATTTCTATTTCCTGCGCTGAAGAAGTGCTTTGTAGAGCAAGTATTTCAGCTTCGTAATTATTGCGCTGCTGTTCAAGCGCATAATAACTTTGCTTAAACTGTGATTGAAGCAAACCAATTTCTCCATCTATGGTTTGTTCAAATTGGTTAAATTGCAAAGGCTTTTGTATAAGCTTCAATGCATTTCTAACGGCAGCAATAGGATTTCTAATTGTTGTAGTAACATATATGCTTAAAAGAGCACTTAAGAGTAAGCTTAATATGAGAATGGGTGCTGAGGCAAAAATCCCAGCAATTATTTTTTGCTCAATATCATAAGAGCTAAGCGCTAAAACAATATAACCAATACTTTTAGATGCCTCGTCAGCATCAACAAGATCCAGTCCGAGTTCGAAACTACTATTGCCGCTGGCTGGAATATCTTGTAATTCAATCACGTGATTAAATTCGATTAAGCTGTTTGGATGATTGGCTATAAGGTCCAAATTCTTTTTCGACAATAAAAGACTTTCTGCATTATCAAAAATTTCAACTTTAGCAATATCAGGGTCATTTAATAAAGGAGAAACTAACTCTTCTAGTAACGCTGGGCTTTTAATGAAAACCGCATATTCGCTGGTTGGCCCCAGCTGTTTTACCAATACTTCACCTTTTTGTACTAGTTGCATTTTCAGTGTTTGGTAATGATTGTTAGAGTAATACCAACTTAAACCTAAGCCAACGATAATACTAGGAACTAAAGAGGCTACGAGAATTTTAGTGAGCAGCCCTAATTTAATAAACTTCACCAAGGCCTCCTAAGTTTATTTCAATAACTCTAATGGCATCAGTATAATCTTGTTCGCTCTTTAAAATGATATTTAGAGAGCGCGCTACATCGCGATTAACTGAGACAGAAAAAGAACGCGTAGGTCGTAACTTCAGGTCTGCATTATCTGGGCCTTTTAATTGTTCGATAATAGCAAGCATGGTTTCATCAACTAATTGCGCTAAAGTGGTGTAGCAAGAGGCAACACTTCCTGCCTTGATAAATTTTTGGTTCGCGCCAATTAAAAACTTATTGTGACGATAGAGCGTTAGTAATATACCTTTTATAGTAGAACGATTGTAAATTGATGAGTTTTCAGTCGCGATCACTGCGTCGACTTTTTTATCAATTAGGTTCAATAGGGATTTTGATAAATTTTCTACTTCCTCGACGACTTCATACTCAATGAGCACACCTATTTTGGCTGACTTAGCAACTAAATCTGGCATTAAATCTAATTCACTTTTATCGATAAGAATTCCTAAGCTTTTACCAATAGGAAAAATCTCCTTAAATAAAATAGCTTGCCTTAGCCAAGGTGACTGATGGAATATGGCAATGTTTTTTGGACCCAACTTCAAGTGCTCAGTATTTTCAAACATTATGGGTTCTAAAAGAGTAGCAACTACCGGTGTGGAGTTTGATTTTTTATCTAATGCGGATAAGGCATCTTGTCCAATTGAAACGATAATGGCCGCATCATTAATTTTATCGGTTGAATCAAATGTTACCCTTTGAATATTGAGTGCCGGTAATTGAGATTTTAATTTTGAGCTTAATTCTTCAGCAAACTGTTTGCCTTGAGGGTGAAGAGGGTTGGATACAATTGCAATGTTTTGAGCAGCCAAAAGCCAAGGAAAAAAGCATCCAAGTAAAATAAATCGTTTCAATACAGGTGAAAGATTTAAACTCATCGATTCCTTAGAATTTTGCTCAAAAGAGAGCTTTTTAGAATTTCCATCAGGAAAGCGTATTCTACCACAGCCAGAATCCACTCATTGCATTATCAAGGCGTTAAAAATACAAGGTAATAACATTAGTTTAGCTTAAGTTTAGCGAATTACCCAGTCAATTGGTGTTTGACTATGCTTAATAAGTGATTGATTTGCCTTAGAAAAGTGCTTGCATCCGAAAAAGCCTCGATGTGCGGATAATGGAGATGGGTGAACGGAGTTTAATACGGTGTGTTTTTCTAGGTTGATCAAACTCGCTTTTTTTTGGGCGTGGCTTCCCCAAAGTAAAAACACTAAGTGGGGGTGGTTATGATCAATGAAACGAATGACCTCGTCGGTAAAGGTTTCCCATCCTATGGTTTTATGAGAATGAGCAAGACCTTTTTCTACCGATAAAACCGTATTGAGTAGTAAAACCCCTTGTTTAGCCCATTGAGTTAGATCGCCATGTTCCGCACAAGAAACGCCAATATCGGACTGAATTTCCTTATAGATATTTCGCAGGCTTGGTGGCAGTTTAATTCCTTTGGCCACGCTAAAAGCAAGGCCATTGGCTTGTCTATCCCCGTGATAGGGGTCTTGCCCAATAATGACTACTTTTAAGTGTGACCAAGGAGTGATTTCAAAAGCTGAAAACATTTGTTCGGTTGGCGGGAACACAGTGACTCCAACCTCTTTCCGTTCATTAATATGCTGTTGAATTTTGGAAAAATAGGGTTTTTGCTGCTCTTTATTTAACAGACTTTGCCAATTAGCAGACATATTTCTACGAAGTTAAGTAAAAGAGCACTAGTGTATCGGTGAGTTTATTCCAAATGCAAATCAGCTATGCTCTCAGCCTTTCTATTTGATACTCGGCAAATAGTTCGTCATTATCTACATCGCTTCGAGAAGCAGCCCTTAATCCATCCCAATTGCTCGGGTCTTCTATTTCCAAAGGAGCCATTTCTAGCCAATGTTCAACGGTAACGCTTTCGGTTTCGCCAACATAAGTTTCAAAATCGATGATGGTTTCGTCATCATTAAGCGCAGTCACCTCTACCGGGCATGGAGAGCTCGATATATGGTACCAGTGGCCAAGTAATGCATTATTCATTTTGGTTCTCCAATAATAACCCTCTAGATCATTATAGAATCTGCAAACTCAGAGCTAAGGAATAAAACTTTTTAAAAAACAACTCTTTTATAAGCTGAAAGAATCATTATAATACAGACCATCTGGTATGTTGCTTGGGAAATCTATGAAAAATCAATGGGTAATATTAGCCGTGATGGCTTCTATGCTGTCATGTTCCGCTGCTGAAGAAGTAAAGTTTTCGGGAGTGGTTGGAGGAGAGCTTAGGGCTTTTATGCAAGAAGCTACCTTTGAGCAAGATAATGCAGGACTTTCTGGTTTTGTAGAACCAGAATGGTACTTTCAGTTTGAAGATTCGACTTTCACATTTAAGCCTTATTTAAGGCTAGATTCTATGGACTCCGAGCGCAGTCACTTCGATATTCGCGAAGCCTATTGGCAAACGGTAGGTGACGAGTGGTCATTAACTTTAGGCATCAATAAAGTTTTTTGGGGCGTGGCCGAATCGCAGCATTTGGTTGATATTATCAATCAAACTGATGCCGTAGAAAATGTGGATGGCGAAGACAAACTCGGACAACCGATGATTAACTTTAATTTTGAAAAAGATTGGGGCACTCTAGCGTTGTTTGTTTTGCCTGGCTTTAGAGATCGAACTTTTGCAGGAGAGGATGGTCGACTTCGCCTTGAGCTTATGATCGATTCGGATAATCCTCTTTATGAATCTTCAGCAAAAAAAAATCACACGGATGTTGCCGCTCGGTTTAGTAAAACGATTGATGAGTGGGATTTAGGATTGTCCTATTTTAAAGGCACCAGTCGAGAGCCTTTGTTTGTGTTTAATCCAATATCAGGAAAGCTTCAGCCTTATTATCCACAAATCAGTCAGTTTGGTATTGATGCTCAAGCCACATTAGAAGAGTGGCTGTTAAAATTAGAAGCAATTTACCGCACTGACTTTGGTAATGAAGACTATTTGGCATTAGTTACCGGGTTTGAATACACGTTTTACGGCATTATGGATTCTGCGACCGATTTAGGTTGGGTGCTTGAATATCAATATGATGAACGAGACAGTTTAGGTGGTTTAACGCTTTCAGATGTACTGTTAAGTGGAGCTCGATTTGCCTTTAATGATGTGCAGTCGACGGATTTATTAGTGGGTATAGGATTCGAAACGGAAACCGATGTGAAGTTTTTCTCGATTGAAGGCGCAAGACGCATAGGAGACGATATGAAGTTGAGTGTAGAAGGGCGCTTATTTAGAGGTATCGATCAAAACAATCCGAACGATAGCATTTTTTACTCCTTTAGAAACGACGACTTTATTCAGGTTACGTTAGAGAAGTTTTTTTAAATATGAGCGTTTAATTCAATCTTTTAGGTTTGACAGTAAAGGCAGGTTTTGATAAATAACCTGCCTCTGTCATAGGTGACTAAGGAGTGATGTTGGCAAAGTGCGGATAGATTTTTGTCTCTTGTCATTTCGTACTTGATGCGATATCCATTACTCTTTTAAGACATTAATTCGGTCATCGTGGGTCGGATTCAGGCAATAACCGGACGCTTTGAATTTTAATACCTTTCAAAGACTGAACTTCAACTTTATTCTAAAGATCGTTTTTCGCTTCTCAGCGAGGGTATTTTTGAAGGCCACAAAAATACCCGAAAAATGGCTTGCTCTGCAATTCACTGAATCCCTAAAAAGTATCTTTTCTGTTCACACACCAGCATTGACTCGCAATCCTGCTCGGCAATGCTTAGATTCGGCATCCATGCCTCATCTTGTGTTCGAAAAGATCATTTTTAGGCGTGAATTGAAGTCGCGGACGCGACCTTTGGTCGCTTTAGGAAAACATTAGCTATCTATCGTCTCTCTACGAGTTTGATTAGTAGCGACAGCTTCTATCTACGTAAAAGAGAAGTTATTCTTAAATGATATATCAAACAACTCGAAGCAAATGGCTAGCGCAGCGACCCCAGTTCTTTTGGATACTTTTGCAACGTCTGGCAAAAGTATCTCGCGCAAAAGCGTTAGCGGTGCGAAACCGC
>JBFHSP010000023.1:0-25407 GCA_041591085.1 Kangiellaceae bacterium
CCAAAACATAATTGAATCATGTATAAAAATGGCAATTTTTAGGCCATATTCAAAGTACAAACGTTGCACACTTGATTAGTAAGCAATTTATCTGTGTAAGACAGCTAGAATAGTGGTTTGATCTCTACTTCCATCCTAATTATAACGTCAGCGCTCATTCTTATAATAAAAATACTTGTACTAGAATTACTAGAAACCGGAAATTGAACTGCTTACCTTGAACAAATAGCCTAATTTAATGACTCTATTTCTCCGTTGTTAACCATATCAGAAACCTCAGTAATCGAAGCCGCAATGATAAGTTTGTCGCTACCTATCAATAGACGATTTTTATAATACCCAGCTCTATATCTCAAATATAAATATCCCTCTGCAGTTGAATCAATATCGCTAATCAGCAAAACGCGACTTTTATAAAACGTCAACAAATTTCTGGCCATTTAATTTAAACTATTAAGTACATTCTTGGAGATTATAAGCACACTCTTGGAGAAAAATTGCTTTTCTGCACAAAGTCCAAAACTAAGCCTATAAAGTGTAGAGAATTCCAATTGTTAGGCACGATATTGCCGCTTTTCTTGAATAAATAAAATATTTATTGCCGCTTTTACCACAAAAAGAAAAGGGGTCGAATAACGACCCCTTACCGTACGACAGAAGTTCAGCGCTTTGTGGTTGTTCTCAGCAACCACTAGCCCTAATACTCCAAGCACTAGCTAATGAAATAAGCTGTTCTCAGCAACTTAAGCCCGTCACTAGTACAACGTTCCGAAGAACATAGCCTTTATAAGTAGTTGGAGACTTATCATGGGTAATGATTATTTCCTATATTTATATCGGCTAACAAACTTAAAGCAATTGATGTGCCAACATTTATTTGACGTTAAGTGAATATTGATATTTTATATCTGAATCCATCCTTTTAAACAATGATTAGTTGAATCAACAGATTTTTAATCAAAACAATTAATTCTTATTAACAATATCAAAACTAAACTAAATGGCATAAAGTTTGAATTCAGAAGAATAGTCTTCTATAGCATTGAATGATGTACACTCCTTTAAATCCTTATACAAGAAGAAAAATTAATGCACCGAGATATTTCGATTAATGGATAAAAATATTAAGCTTTTAGTTCCGTGTTTACCCAAATGCGAACAGCTGATCCCGTGGCTTCAGTCAATTGATGAATCCAATTGGTACTCAAACTTTGGACCGCTTAACCAACAACTCGAAAAACAATTAGCAAACTTATTGAAAATAGAGTCTGTAGTCTCTTGCAATAATGGCACACAAGCAATTGAACTGGCTTTAAAAGCTCTTGGTTTGAAAAAAAATGCCCGAATTTTAGTTCCAGGCTTTACTTTTCCTGCAACAATATTAGCCGTTTTTAATGCCGGATACATTCCACTACTTGCCGATATCGATCCTGAAAGTTGGCAATTGACTCCAGAATACGCATCACAGCACTATTCAAACTTTAAATTTGACGCAGTCTTACCTGTTGCAACTTATGGGGTTCCTGTCGATACCGAAAAATGGTTAGGATTTTCTCAGTCATTTAGAATACCAGTTGTTGTTGACGCTGCAGGGGCATTTGGCAACCAAGATATCGGTCAAGGATTAATAATCGCTTTTAGTATGCATGCAACAAAATCATATTCTTGTGGCGAAGGAGGTTTAATAGCCACTCGAAATCCAAGTCAGGTAGCTTCACTTCGCCAACTGTCTAACTTTGGCATCGATTCAAATGGCAATATTAATGAATTTGACAATGGCACTAATGCAAAACTTTCTGAGTATCACTCAGCTATCGGATTAGAGAACCTAAAAACGTGGGTAAATCAATATTCAAGTCGAAAAAAAATACTTGCTCGATATATTGAGCAATTCACTAAAAATGCTGTGAATGTTAAATTTCAAGCGGGAATTGCAGGCCAATGCTTAAGTATTTTTAACATCCAGCTAAATTCTAGTTCAGAAAGAGACAAAGTCGAATACGCGTTAATGCAAAAGAACATCGAAACTAGAAAGTGGTATTGTCCTATAGTTACCGAACATCAAGCATTCAAAAATCTTTGTGCCGTCGATAACTTAGATAATGCTAAGTATCTAGCCGAGACCGTTCTCGGGCTACCATTTCATCTTTTTTTATCTTCTCTGGAAATAGACACGATAGTATCGATCATTAGCTCCTCCCTAAAAAGCGATGATTCTTTTAAACCGTTAAAGTCATAAATGATATGAAAGTCGCTATTATGCAACCTTACTTCTTTCCTTACCTTGGCTACTTTAGGTTAGCTGCGATGGCAGACCTTTTTATAATATTAGATTGTGTTCAATTCCCTCGTCGTGGATATGTTCATCGATGTCGAACAAATCGTGATAACAAAGAATATTGGTTAACTCTTCCAATAAAAAAAGAGCAACGTTCTACCTTAATAAAAGATTTACAGTTCATAGAAAATGCTCAAACAGAAATAAAAAACCGTATTGCGCTTTACGAAAACAAACTATCTACACGGATTGATTGTAAAATGTGGTTAAACGATGAAATAAAAACTCCGTTGGACCTTATTGTTAACTCCCTCAATCATTCACATCAAGCGCTTAACATTTCAACAAAGATACTACGATCATCTCAAATAAAAATTAACCGCAACCTAAAAGCAGAGAATAAAATAATAGCACTATGCAAAACAGTTGAAGCGACTGAGTATATTAATTTACCCGGAGGAAAAACGCTATATACTAACGATAACTTTATAAAAGAAGGAATAAAGTTATCGATTTTAAGCGATTATCAAGGCGATTATAACAGCATACTATATCGACTAAACAATGAATCAAGACAGCAATTAATTGAAGAACTAAACCAAAATCTAGAGAGTCAACATGAAATCAGAAGAACAGCTTAATCAAATTTTAAAACAATTATTCGCTATAAACTTAGCTGATCAATTAGATAGTGATGATCTTCGAGACTCAAAAAAATGGGATTCTCTCAGTCATATGATATTTATCAATCGTGTTGAGTCTGAGTTTGCAATTGAATTGACCGCCGAAGAAATTGTTCAAATGGTCCATCTTTCCTTTTTAAAAAAACGGGTTCTTGGCCATGAATCTTAGTGAGGCAAACATTTTACTCACCGGAAGCGCAGGACAACTGGCCAATTCAGTTATTGCAAAACTAATTGCTCGGACAGGAACCATTACTGGATTAGATCGAACAATGGTTGATTCTGGTTTGATTCAGCAACATGCTGTTGATCTTGTCCATTTCGAAAAGACCGCAGCATTAGTTGACCAGCTTTTTATTCAACAAGACTACAATGTTCTCATCAATATGGCAGGAAAAATACATAATGAACTTCTTGTAAATCTATTTGACAAGAATGATCCTAAGCATAAAGAAAGTCATTGGGTTGAAACCATTGAATCAAACCTCACTTCAACATTTAATGTATCACGATGTTTTGTCCACAACCTTATTAAGAAAAGAAAGAAAGGCATTATAATCAACGTATCATCGGTAAGTGCTCAAGGCGTTGCAGGGCAATCGGCCTATTCTGCAGCAAAAGCCGGTGTTGAAGCATTAACTCGCTGCTGGAGTAAGGAGCTCGCTCCTTGGGGAATAAGAAGTTGCGCAATAGCGCCAGGCTTTTTCGATGTAGGCTCGACCCACAAAAGTTTAACTGAACAAAAACTAAACCAAATAATCAGCGAAATACCGATGAAACGACTGGGACAAAGCGACGAGCTCGCAAAAACCATTATTTTTGCAATCGAAAATGATTATCTTAATGGAGAAGTCATAAAATTGAATGGTGGGTTATGACGTTTAACTCAACACTGGTCAAGCGATTTAAATTTATTGCAGAACAATTTTCCTCTAATCCTGCAATCAACGATGCTTACGGTCAGTTAATATCATATAGCACTCTCGATGAGTGGTCAGAGAAAACGGCTAACGCTTTGTCGTTACATATTCCAGCAGGTCAACGAATCGCAATTTTCAATGATAAGTCAGTAGTCGCATTTTCTTTAATGATAGCGTGCCTTAAAGCAGGTATTGGCTATATAAATCTTGATTTAAAAAATCCAATCCACCGATTAAAGTCAATGCTTACCCAGAGCGATGTTTGCTGTTTATACTGGAATGACAAATTTCATGCACCACATGAACTGACCGAGTTTTTAGCTGATAAAAATATTGGATTTAACTCTTTTTCAGAGATCTCTTCTAATCATTGCAAAATCGAGAAAAAAACAACAATCAGCAATCTTGCTTATATAGTGTTCACTTCTGGTTCTACCGGAGAACCTAAAGGCGCTATGATAACTCACAACAACCTAATACCCTTTATCGATTGGATCCGAGCTTATTTTGAAATATCTGATAAAGACCGATTTAGCAACTTGAATCCTATGCATTTCGACAATTCGGTTTTTGACTTTTACGGTGCATTATTTAATGGTGCTTGCCTCAATGCATTTGACGAAGATACGGTTAGCAATCCTGCAAAACTCATATCAGCATTATGTGAAAAGCAATGTACTATATGGTTTTCTGTACCAACACTTCTCAATTATTTATTAATCACCAAATCATTAACTCGAGAAATAGTGGATAAATTCAGATATTTTGTTTTTGGTGGTGAAGGATTTCAAAAATCACAATTATTTAAACTTTTCAGTTTATGCTCATCCAATACAAAACTCGTCAATGTGTATGGACCAACCGAAGCCACTTGTATTTGCTCAGCACACACAATAAGCAACAATGACTTTATCCAAATGAGTGGATTGCCTCCTTTAGGCATCATCAACCCTTATTTTGAGTATAGTATCAAACACCAGAACTCATCTGAAATTGGAGAACTAATCATCGCTGGCAGTGCTGTTGGCAATGGTTACATTAACTCAACTCAGTTAACGGAAGACAGCTTTAAAATAGAAAACAATGTTAGATCTTATGCGACAGGAGATCTGGTATCTTTAGATAGCAATGGATTACTTCACTTTCACGGTAGAGCAGATAATCAGATTAAACACTTAGGACATCGAATCGAGTTAGAAGAAATCGAAGCGATTATTAGCCAGATAAACGGGATTGAAAGCATTATTACTGTCTACAAACCAATAGATCCGGTTGGCGGCGAAATCATTGCTAGCATTTGTGTCAACAATTTTTATGATGAAACAATTTACCACAGTGAAGTAGAAAGGCTTCTTCCAGCTTACATGCGTCCCAATAAAACGATATTAATGACATCACTACCGATCAATCGCAATGGAAAGCTAAGCCGCAAAATTCTATTAGAGCAGATTTCATAATGAAACCGATTTATATTTTTGGCGCTGGAAAAATTGCAGAAATTGCTTTGTCAGTATTTTCTTCCAACCCTCAACTAAAAGTTGCAGGATTTATTGTCGATGATATTTTTTTAGAAAAAACCACTTTCCATGACTACCCTATATTATCTTATAGCAACTTCATCACAACCAATTCACCTAACGACTACTATGTTTTTGTCGCCTTAGGCTATCAAGAACTAAATACAGTTAGAATGACCAAAACAAATAGCTTAATCCAACTGGGATTTACAACGGTAAACTGTATTGACCCACGAATATCAATACCTAAAAGCTGCAGCATAGGTACAAACTGCATGATATTGCAAGGCGCTAACCTTCAACCATTTGTGTCAATTGCTGACAACTGTTTTATCTGGTCTGGCGCAACCATAGGTCACCATAGTGAGATAGCTGAAGGAGCCTGGATTACAAGTGGTGTTACCATTGGAGGCAATAGCATCATTGGTAAACGATGTTTTCTCGGTTTGAACTCTACAATAGCAAACGACGTTATATTGGGTGATGATTGTTTCGTTGGCGCTGCTACCCTAATTACTAAGTCAAAAGAATCTAACAGTGTCATCATCGAGGCTGAAAGCGAAGTTATTCGGCTAAACTCACAACAATTCTTATCACTAACAAAAATGAAATGATTAATTCACCGATCATAGAGATTATGCCTCTTGAAACAGAGCGACTAAAACTAGAGCCAATATCAGTTCATCACAGCAAGGAACTTTATACTTGGATGAAAGATCCTTTGTTATCTGAATATTTAACTTGGCCTCCTCACACCAGTGAAAATCAAACGAAAGCGGTTATCGAATCGTTGATTGACCAAATCAATAAAAAATTAGCATTGCATTGGAGCGTAAAATTTGAATCAAGAATAGTCGGCTTAGTTTCATTGATCGATATACGAACAACGCAACTTTTGTGGACATTAAATCGAGCTGAGATTGCTTACTGGATCGCCCCCATGTTTCAAAAAAGAGGATTGGCCACCGAAGCGTGTGCAGCCCTAATAGAATTTGCATTCAATCAATGTTATTTGCATAAACTTAAAATTGCATATAGCAGCAACAATTTGGCTTCGGCTGCAGTGGTTACAAAACTCCCCTTCTTACAAATAGGAGAAGAGCGTGATGCTTTTTATAAAAATGGGCAGTGGCATAACTTAATTCATTTTGAAATTTTAAAGGCTGACTATAAAGACAATACCAGCAATTAATCGTTTCTCGATATAATGTATTAAATAGGTATTGCTTACTCCTTTATAATGAAAGCATTAGGCATCCAACCCCAGTTCCAAGTATTAACTTTTATATTCGGCAAAACTTCCTTTACGGCCAAAGTTTCTCCAGGCGCCACATCAAAATTATATTGATCAAAAACGATGATGCCCCCCACCTCCATTCTCTGCCAAAAAACCGGTAACGCGTTTTTAACAACATCATAGAGTCCGGCATCAAAAAAAACTAATTTAAAACGTAAATGTTTATGTTGCTCAAAGAAGTCATGAATTTCTTCTCCGGACAAATCTAAATCATGAATTTTTAATATATGAGATAACTTTTGCGCAGCTATCAGTTGAGTTAATCGCTTCTTTGACTCGCTATAGCAGCCTGGATTGACATGTTTTCTCTCTTCTTCAGATGGATCTCCACCGGCAAACCAGTCAAATCCATGTACTTGGGTTAGTGAGTTAGGTTCAAAAATTTGGCATAACTTTGCAAAAAGCAAGCTTCCAGCACCTTTGTAAACGCCAAGCTCCGCAATATGGCCGGCAATTCCTTGAGTCATTTTAAAGCTTTCATAAAGGGTTAAATAGCGCGCTAACGTTAGGTGGCCCGCAAAAGCAGGGAAATAATGAATCAAGTCATCTTCACTATAATTAAGGGATTTAATGACTTCCAATCCATTATAATAATCATTCTTTAAATGAGAAAACTTACTACTTTCAAATTCACCAGGAATATAATCCGGTTGGCTTTGAATTTTTGCATCACATTTTGACTTTTTCTTGAATGACATAAATACACGTACTCTACTTCAGCTTTCGTTTAAGCGAGCTAAACCAAAGCCATCTTTTCCAAAGTTATTTCCACAATAAAACAGATATATTCCCGTTCTTAATTTTGCTATAGAGGGATAGCACATCATTTCCGAATCCCAACCGTCAGCTGAAAGCGATATGCCTCCTTGTTCATCATTACGATGCCATGTTTTAAGATCTGATGAAACAGCATATCCCAATCGGTATCCCCGTTTTGAGTTACGAAAATCAGTAGTATATCTATAACAGAAATACATATGGTAATAACCGTTCAATTCAAATACGAACGGAGCATTTTGACACTCACTATCCAATACTGGTGGAATACAAGGATTTTCATTTTTAGACCAAGTTAAACCGTCTGCTGAGTTTGCATATCGAATATCATAGTAACACTCTAGTTTATTATTAAAGGAAATCCATTTTGAAACATAGGAGTACCACATATGCCATTGATTGTTTTTAAACATTACAAATGGCCCATTTACAGATTTAGGTGCGGAAGCATTTAAAATTGATTTTTCTGAATACCTTGAATAAGTAATGCCATTGTCATTTGAAACAGCCAAGCCAATACTGGTGGAGAAAGGATAATCTTTTGGTCTCGACCAGCCCGTGTAATACATATAATTCTGATTGCTTTTTGTAATGATACAACCTGGCATAACACCAAACTCATCAAAGCCACCTGGTTCGCCAACATCTAAGCAAGGAGATTGCCCTAGGTTCAAAATTTTTGTTGGATCATCGATATCTAAATCAATACATCTAATACGACTGGTAAATTTTTCATCAGCATCAGGAGCTCCGCGCACTGAAAAATAGACTCGAACTCGGTCTTCTAAGATTAAACAACGAGGAACTTGACCATATGAAAGACTCCAGCTTAAATCATTTTCTGGTCGATATAATTGCCCCAACCTCGTCCATTTTAACGGCTGCTTTTGTTCAATAGATGTATTAGTTGCAAACATCTAAAGCTCACTTCCTTCTATAATTAATTGCTTGTCTGTCAGCTTTAATTTTTCATTATTTCGCAAGATCCACATTAACGTTTCTGCAGTTATCCCACGTGTTGCACTATCCTCATCTTCAAATAGTAGATTTGAGTTGTATGTTTTTATCATTTCGCAACTAATTTCAGTTCTTAAGTCTTCTTTATTAATAAGATCGATCGCTAGGTTTAAATACTCTTCTAAATCCTTGGCAACTAAATTGAAAGGAAAATTGATTCTCTCAAAAAAAACCTTGTCCTGATGACTAAAAGCCTCTGGACCATCTAAGCATACGAATGGAATACCTAAGGCGAAACAGTCAATATTAGTATTGGTTCCGCCAAACGGAAAAGTTCCTAGCCGTAATTGACAAATCGAAATAGCATTGATAAATGCATTGTAGTTCATCGACTTATAAATTCGAGCATGAGACAGAGACTCTTTTATTATCTTACTAAAGTAATGATAAAAAACACCATCCGCTAGCGGAAAGAAATGATAAACAACTTTCTTATCGGTTCGACGCTGTATCTCTTTACACACTTCTAGAAAAATACTATTAATCTTCATAAAAGAAGATACAACAGCTATATGAATCTCTCCTTCAATAATTTTAAATTTTGAAGATAAGTTGAATTTAGGTTTTACAAATGGCACTCTGTTATTTTTAATTGCAATCAATTTTTCGGTAAAACACATAACGTCATTAAAACAATCAGAGATCGCGTAATCCATATTATCTGAACAAGAAGTAGCAGGATGACCTAATGCCATACATTGAACAGGAGCTATCCGAAAATTGGCCAAAACAGATGTCCACGCATCCATTCCAACACTGGGATAAAAAACCATACTGGGATTGAGTTTAGCTAATGATTTAGCTAGTTTTTCATACTTAAAATCAACATCTATGCTGAGATCTACAGTTATAAGCTTGTCATAAAGATCTTTTGAGCCATTATCCAACGCATTAGATTTCGCAACAAATACAACAAAAAACTGTTCTTTAAGTGATTTCAGCAAATTAAAATAGCAGCGAAACATCGCATGTCCTTCGACAAAATTTTCAATCATCACCAATAAAATTGGTTTTTTAGTATTAACTCCTCGGTTATAAGATAAATAATTTGTTTTGAATCTGTTTTTTATCATTTGATTTAATGCCAACTTAACGAGATGACGTTTATCATTAATTAAATAGCTACAAAACATATAAGGTCTTGCAAGTCGTCTTAACACAAAGTTTGGGATTGCTTGATTTTTTGAACGTGCCACTAACAAGTCAATTAAAACATCTCTGAAATCTTCTTGATTGCCGTTAGATAAGGATAATTCGGTAACCATCCATATTATTGTTGCAAGATAAACCTTAGGTTGAAATACAATAGCTTGAATCAATTCAGGTTTTGACTCTAAATGCACAAACAATTGGAATCTTCTTGCTTTATCGGCTTGATCGGTAAACTCGATCGCAGACAATATAGAAAACAAATGTTCCGTTGTATTAAATGATGACGCAGTATAAAGTTTAACAAGCTGATTTTTGAACTGCATCAGAAACTCAAAATTGCTTTCGGATAAGTTCCATTGATTACTGCTGAATAAAGCAGTAACAGCACCAGCACAACGATCTATCGATAATTGGACTCGTTTCTTGTACTCTTCAGTGCCTTCTCCATCTATAGGTATCACATCAAAACTATGCTGCTTTTCAAGAAGAGTTATTAATAGTTTTAATCCTTCTAGGTAATGACCACCATATACTTTTTGCTCAAAATCCTCTAATCCTATTTCCCGTATCATTTGATTCATATTGTTATCCATATTAGAACTTGACGACCCCGGAGACTAATCAGCCTTGCATTAATTTATATACAGAAAATAACGTTTTAGCCCATATAAGAAGTTAGATTTATTAACCATGGCTATTTGATTATAGAAATCACCTCATCCAATGCCACTCGTTGTCACAAATAATCACTCACCTAGGGTAATGACTATAAAATGACGGGCATTTATTTGCCCACTCATAAAAAATAATTATATTTTTTCTAAAGTCACCAATATTTATGACCGATAACTACTTTGAGCGGAGAATCTCAACCTGCTCACTTCTTTCACTCATGTTCTCAGCATGAAAAAGAAGCCAGTCACCAGTTCTCAGATGGCCTGATTTAGCATCGAAAGAATTATTCTCAGTTCTTCTTTCCCAAGTTTGTTCAATTAAATTGCCTCGTGCATCGATATGGCTACAAGTTTCGTGCCAAAAGCATAGCCGAATCGAAGATTTTAACCTGGAGTTTAAAATGGGAAATGTTATTCAGACTAATGTCGCTTCAATAAATGCCCAACGTAATTTGTTCGGAACCAATATTGGTTTATCAACTACTTTTCAGCGCCTGTCATCAGGATTTAGGATTAACAGTGCTAAAGACGATGCATCAGGATTATTTATATCCAACCAATTAAGCTCGCAGATTGGTGGCCTATCGGTCGCTGTGCGAAACGCCAACGATGGTATTTCTCTTGCTCAAGTCACTGAGGGAGGATTACAAGAAGTCACCAATATTCTATTAAGAATGCGAGACCTTGCAGTGCAAGCTGCGAGCGGACAAACCGCTGATGCAGGGCCAGAAAAAGGCGCTCTAAACGCAGAATATCAGCAACTGGCTCAAGAAATTAACCGTATTGCCACTCAAACTCGATTTGGTAATACCAACGTACTTAACACCGGTGCCACGGTAGCAATTCAAGTTGGGGTACAGGCTGGAGAGCAGATTTCGGTAACGGTTCCTAATGTCACAACTTTAAATAGTGACTCAACCAGCACTCCTGGTGACTTGACTACGGCCGCAAATGCCGCTGCAGTGCTTACCAACATAGATGCTGACTTAATCACGGTCGATACCGCCAGGGGTGGATTAGGTGCATTTCAAAACAGACTACAGGCGACTATTTCTAATTTAAATAACATTATCGAAAACGCATCAGCCTCACGGTCGCGGATAAGAGATACTGACTTTGCTGTAGAAACCGCCAATTTGTCTAAATTCCAAGTCTTACAGCAAGCAGGGTTAAGCGTGCTTGGCCAAGCGAATTCCAGTTCGCAAAGCGTGCTTTCTCTGTTACAAGGCTAACATCATGACCGCCCAAAGAGCCCTTACCGTACGACAGCTTTAAGGACTTTAAAGCATTTGGAGGACTTTATCGTCTTCCAAATGCTTTTATTTCAATAAGTTAAGTATGCAGTAAACAAATACACTAAAAATTTTCTTTATTTTTTAAAGTCGATAATTTTTAAGCCGATACTATAAGCGTCCGCCAATTATTCTCAGTAATTCGCGAACACTTCAAATTGTTGTTTCTCAGGCGATGATTTTTCAGACTTCATTTCTTACAGGAACATCAATTTCGGATCGAAAGGATGTTTCTCAGGCATTTCCTTTTAATCCTAAATAGCGGCAATCGAGAATTTATTTCTGTTTTGCTTTTTTCTTTAAGCACTTTGTAATGCTGATTTCTCAGATCAGATATCAAAGGTTTAGGAGACTTATCATGGGTAATGTTATTCAAACCAACGTGGCGTCATTGGCGGCACAAAAAAGCTTATTTCGCACCAACAACAACCTTTCGACTACCTTCTCTCGCTTATCTTCTGGATTCAGAATCAACAGCGCAAAAGATGATGCGTCGGGCTTGGTTATTTCCAATCAACTATCTAAAGAAGTCGGCGCATATCAAGTAGCGGTAAGAAATGCGAATGATGGTATTTCATATGCTCAGGTGGCTGAGGGTGCAACCCAAGAAATCACTAACATACTACTCCGTATGCGAGAGCTTGCCTTAACTGCTCAGTCAGGCCAAGTTGCGGCAGCAGGTCAAACCGCTCTTGATGCTGAATTAACAGCACTTGATGCTGAGATTACTCGTATAGTCGGTAACACCACTTTCGGTGGAACCACCGTATTTGCTGCAACAACCGTAAACTTTGTGGTTGAATCAGATGGTGGCGCGATCGGAGTAACCTTTGTCGATGGCACAACTTTTGACACAGGAACAACGGATGCTTCTGCAGCCGCCACGTTAACGGCTATCGATGCATCAATTACTGCGGTTGATACCTTTCGAGGCAATATGGGTGCAGCACAAAACCGCTTACAATCGGCGGCCAATAACCTGCTTACTGGAATAGAAAACTCTTCTGCAGCGCGTTCGCGAATCAGAGATACCGACTTTGCTGCTGAAACAGCTAATTTGGCTAAGTTCCAGGTGTTGCAACAAGCGAGTTTCTCAGTTTTGGCTCAGGCGAATGCTTCTAGCCAATCTGTGTTATCGTTACTGCAATAACAAGCGGCGATACCTAATGCTTATTTCAATCATCATTAGGTGGCTTGAGAAATCGATTGATTTCGATTTCTCAAGTTTTTGTGAAAGGTGAACGTCATGGCTACTCTTCAGTCACCAGGCAATTTTCAACCGCTTAGTCTTCCTTCAGGCAATTCATTGCCGAATAGGATTGAGTCTGCAAAAAAACCTGAGATTAAAGAAGCATCTAAAGTTGAAGCAGTCAAACAAACTCAAAGCAACATCAATTCAGATCAAGTGGAAGTTAGAAATGAATCAGAAGTTGCGGAGATGGCAAGCAAACTTGAAAACTTCTCTAAATCGGTTTCCGTCATCCAAAGAAGCTTAAGCTTCAAGGTTGACGACGCAACAGGAACCACTGTTATTCGTGTAGTTGATCGAAAAACAGATGAGACCATAAGGCAAATTCCGCCAGAAGAGTTACTTACTCTTTCTAAACGGTTAAAAGAGCTCAACGAAGACATCGATACTGCAACTGGTGTTTTTATTCAGACAAAAGCTTAAAGAAGAGAAGGCAACCTTCTCTTCTTTTTTTTGCTGTTATCAATCGCACCTTTTTTAAATAGTTAGCGGTTCAGTTGGCACACCCGTTGCTTAAATTTAATTACACTTTTAGATTAATAAAAAATCTATAAATCACAAAAATTAGTGGCATACTCGATTAGATCTATTCAAACTAATATCGAGGTCAGGTTATTTACAAGTCTAAGTGCTAAGACAGTATGATTACCTAGGTTAATCTGTTCTCAAAAAAAGAAATAGCCTAGCAAAACAAGCTAATCACTGGGTTAAAAATTGTGGTTATCCCGAGTTCAAGTTTTTTAGCAATTATTGCAGCGACTTTTATTAAAGTCACACTCTTAAATGCCGATACATACATTGGTCAAACAAGTTTTATTGGAACATCATTATGGGCTTAATCACATCAGCAGGTATAGGATCGGGCATTGACGTTGAGTCAATTATTAACGCTTTGGTTAATGCTGAACGAGCTCCAAAGGAAACCAGTTTATCTCGTTTAGAATCAACAACAAATTCGACGCTGTCTGGATTAGGTCAGTTACAATCGGCATTATCAACATTAAATGACTCACTGGATAACCTTACTCAAGCAAATTTTAAGGCTCGCTCGGCCACGTCTTCCAATACATCACTTCTAACTGCTAGTGCAAATTCACTTGCATCAAACACTCAATTTGATGTCACCATTAATCAAGTGGCAAAATATACCCAACTGTCAACCGGAGTCATTGCTGGAGACTCTTCGACCGTATTGGGTAGTGGCAACCTGACATTTAACTCAACTGGCGGCGACACATTTATTGTTAATGTCGGAGCAACCGATAGCTTAGCGGATATTGTTTATAATATTAACAATGCAACGGATAACTTTGGCATCAGTGCAACTCTTGTCAATGGAGACAGCGGCACCAAGATTGTTTATCGAGGTGTCGATACTGGTACAGATAATAATTTCACCGTTACTAACGATAATGCGAATTTAGCTCCGATATCCGATGGTAACGGAGGACTATTAGTAATCGACCAAGCTGCTCAAAATGCAGATATCAGTATTGCTGGTCTCACTATCACAAGTCAGTCCAACACTTTTAGTCAAGCCGTAACAGGTGTCGATTTAACGCTATCTCCGAATACTACTCCACCTCAAACCGTTACGGTTACCGTTGACAAAGATGTGCCAACGGTAAAAGCAAACATTGAACAATTTGTTGACGACTATAATGCGTTTATAAGTTTAGCCAATAAACTCGGTTCAGCGGTTGAAGGGAGTGAGGGGGCACTTTTAGGTGATAGTACTTTACGAAATATCGTGCGCTCGATAAATACCACCATTTCATCGTCCGTCGCTTCAGCTCCTGCAGACTTTAACTCTTTGTCTAAAATAGGAATAACCACGGAAAAAAATGGTACTCTCTCAATAAATTCGACCACATTGAATAACGCGCTTAACAATAACTTTGATTTTGTAGGTAATGTTTTTTATGCAACCGATGGTGTAGGCACCACGTTACAAAACTCAATAAAACCCTATGAAGAATTTTCTGGGTTAATTGATCAGCGAGAAGACTCACTACGGTCCATTTTAACTCGAATCAATGAAGATCGAGATAAACTCGATTATCGAATAGAAGCCTTAGAAATTTCCCTAAGAAAGAAATTTTCAGCCATGGACTCTCTCGTTTCTCAGTTCAATTTTACGAGCACATATTTGCAACAACAATTCGCGGCACTCTCAGTTAAAAATTCAAATCAGTAGGTAGTTAACGATGAGTTTTAACAAACTAAAGCAATACAGTTCAACCGCAACCCAGAGCGGAGTGATAGACGCCAACCCACATCGATTGATTCAAATGTTGATGGAGGGAGCTCTAGAAAAAATAGCGAAAGCTAAAGGATTCATGAACAGAAAAAACATTGAGCAAAAAGGATTTCACATCAACTGGGCAATCAGAATAATTCATGGATTACAAGACTCTTTAGATATGAAGTCAGGACAAGAGCTTTCTGAGCGACTGAATAGTCTATATATTTACATGATCCAAAGGCTTACTGAAGCTAATGTAGAGAACAGTATTGAGAAGCTCGATGAGGTTTCACAGCTCATGTCGACTGTAAAAGAAGGCTGGGATGGCATTGAGAGTGAGGCCAAGCAAATATTCGCATCATCTCAAAACAAAACAGCAGCCATTTAATGTCAAAAAGCACCCTAGAAAAGCTCAAGGATGTCATTCAAGATACTAAAGAGTATGCACGATTCGTTGAGTGTGAAAATTGGGATGAATTGAATCGACTGGTTAATCAAAGACAGATAGATTTAGAAACAATCTTTTCTTCAGCCATTCCAGGAGAAGAAAAGGAATCAGCCAAAGAGCTGATTTTAGAAATTTCCAATCTTGATCAAGAATTAAAGAAAATTATTATTGAAAAACAATCCTATTCACTCAATGAACATTCTAATTTAAAATCAAGCCTAAAGGCCGCAAAAAACTACAGAACAATAAATGACATCTCTTGATTTTGTTATCGCCACTAGCGTTGACCTCAAATACCTAACCAAAAAAACTCGAAATTTACACGAATTTGAGACCATCAAGGACAAAACATATCTTGAAGTAACAGAACAATTTGAAGATGAGATTTCTCAATGGCTAAAAAGTGAACTTGAGCAACCAAATTCAGTTATTTTCCTGATAAAGATTAAGCAAAAAACCATAGGTTTTGCACACATTAAAATTCTAGCAAATCCCAACCGATTTACGATTTATCATAAGTATGGCTATATTCAATCATTATGGATAGACGAAGAATATCGGAAGAACAAATATGCTTCTTTGGTTATTAATTTTATTGAAGATATTTTTAGGGAAGAACAAGTTGAGTACTATGAATTATCTCATGCTTCGAATAATAGTGTTGCCAATAGATTTTGGGAAAAGATGAATGTTGATAGATTTTCAATTCATCGTCGTAAATTTTTAAACCATTCAAAATAACGAATTTTATTACCAAACAAATAAATCAAACCGTACGTATCAACTGTTAATCAATTATCGTAAATAATTAAATATATTGAGATTTTGCACACGAACAAAACTTGCTTGAGCGGCTTCCAAAACGGTTGTCAAACGAGACAATTCGCTCGCTGCTGAAACAAAGTCTAAATCTTTCAACTTAGAAAGCGTAGTTTCTTGTGTTACTTTCAATGAAATATTGGTTTGTTTTTCTTCCGTGATAGTGTTTAGCCTCGAACCAATTTTTGCACGGATGATATCGACATTGGTCATAAATGAATTTAGCTGTCGATCAATTGGAATCATATTTGAACTAAAGATGGCACGATTAGCTGGTGTATCTGTAAAGTTATCGATTTCTGCTAACACTTGTTCAAGCGTAGTAAAAATACTCTGTTTTCTACTAGGAGTAATACTAAAACTATCTCCTGTTACGGGAGCACCTTCTAAATTCACTGAAAAATTTTCTGGTGGCGCAGAGTAACTGATAGTTGCGCCTGGCGTGTAAGCTCCAGCTGCCACCGTGGTAGCCGTCGTTGTATTTACGATATCGTAAGTGGTTGGGCTAGTAAAAACGATCTGATAATCATCAACAATAGCGCCTGGCACTTGGGGCTTGACAATACCCGTACCCGTATTGGTTGTACTGGCCCCAGTTAGGATAGATCCATTTCCCTGTGGAATATTAACAAAGATATCAAACCCAGAATCAGAAATGGGTACC
This sequence comes from Kangiellaceae bacterium, assembly GCA_041591085.1. Lineage (GTDB taxonomy): Bacteria > Pseudomonadota > Gammaproteobacteria > Enterobacterales > Kangiellaceae > Pleionea. The sequence goes on from JBFHSP010000023.1 coordinate 17,033, forward strand.
GAAACGCCACTGCTTATTTTTAAACTTCTCTGGCCATGATCACCTTGATACAAAACATTGCCCGATGGATCTTGTTCAAAAGGTTTTACTCGCGTTAAAAAGCCAGAAAAAATATACTCTCCATTAGCGCTTCGCGTATTAGCCAGCCCAGTCATTTCCTGATAAATTTGACTTAATTCTTCTTTCAGTGCATCTAACTCATTTTCGGCATAAACGCCATTTCCCAAACTAACAAATATTTGTTGTAAGCGAAATCCTAAATTGGTTACGCTGCCTAAAACAGACTCTTCCAATGTAATCGCATTTTCCGCCAAATCTGCGTTGCGCATATACTGGGTATTCAATGCAATTTCAGTTTCAAGGTTTAGCACAGTAGTTGCAGCTACAGGGTCATCGGCCGGAGTTAAAAAGCTACGCTGAGTTGACATTTTTAATTGCAATGTATTTAGCTCAGATTGTCTGTTAATGATTTCTCTAAGCCCAGAAGTGTTCATTTGAGTGGATGAAACACGCATAACTAAAACTCCTAACGTGTTGAATCAATAATGGTTTGAAACAAACTTCGAGCAACCGAAATAACCTGAGCAGAAGCTTGATAAGCTTGTTCAAACTTTATAAGCTTTGCCGCTTCTTCATCAAGATTTACTCCCGATATTGACTCTCTCCTATCTCTGACTTGCGCCACTAAAGTTTCAGAAGCCGCCAAATTAATCCTTGCTTCTTTGGTTCGAGTTCCGACATCACTAACCAGTCGACCAAATGCTTGTTGGAAATTTGAAGTGCCATTATCCAAGGTACTTTGTTGTTGCAGCTCGCCCATTAAAAGCATGTTACCGTTGTCACCAACACCTCCTGTATTATAAAAGACGTTAAAGGTATCACCCGTTTGTGGTTGCCCCGTAACAGAGACATCGTAACCGTAATTAAGACCAGCAAGCGCTAACAAATTGTTTTGTTGCCCTGGTATAAATCCACCAACTCCTCCAACAATAATCGCGTTCGTATTTGCATCTCTAACGTTAAATGTAGTGGGCGATAAAAACTCAAATAAAATTGGCGGGTCGATATCTCCAGGTATATTAGTAAACTGAGGTGTTGAAGTATCAGTGACAATTATCTCTGCAATACTACCAGTACCTATGTTATTCAGACTTGACGTTGCATTTACCGGTTTTGCCGCTGCAATTTGAGTAGGATCAGTTAATAACATCTTAATCTCTGCCCCTCCGTCTCGCGTTGGAAATACACTAAAGCGATCACCATTTAACGCGGCACCCGAATTAACTACAACACTAAATCCTTCTGAAGCAACGCTAATTGTGGCAGGTAAAGCACCGGGTGGAGGAAAACTAGCAACCACAGCATTGGTTTTATTATTAGTTAAAATGTAATTTCCACCTTGAAAACGTAATTCGTAATTGGCATCGTTAACTAGATTAACATCATCAATCTGTAATGAGATACTGGCATTTCCTGTATTAGAGGTGCTTGAAATCACTCGTCGACTCATTACGCCAGGGTCATTAACATCTCTAAAAAACAATCCTCCCAATTGATCATTAAAATCCATTCCGAGTTGATTTTGAGTATTTATTTCTGAAGAAACTGCGAGTGCCACACGCCCCATCACGTTATAAGAATTTTCCAGAATATCATTTCTAAAACTTAAAAAACCGCCAAGCTTACCACCATTCAACAAACTAGTAATTCCTATAGATGCACTTCCAGTTTGTAAGTTTAAATCTAAATTTTTAGGGTCATCAACTTTGGGTAAAGCAACTAATCGGTTAGCTGTCGCCCCCACAACTAACGCTTGACCACTACCAATAAACACATTAGCGTTTTCATTTGAATCATAAATAACATTGATATTTACAAGCTTCGATAAGTCATTAATAAGTGCATCTCGTTGATCGAGTAGATCATTAGGAGAGCCTAAACCACCACCGGTAGAAGCGGCAATTTTCACATTCATATCGGCAATACTTTGCCCTAACACTGTAATCTCATCAGCCGCTGCAGTGATACCAACATTGATGGCTCTAGTTTGTGCATTTAACTGTTCAGTTAACGTTTGAAAGCGCGAAGTAAGTAGTTCGCCTTGACTAAGCAATACTTGTCTTGCAGCAATGGAACTAGGATCATTAGCTACGGTTTGTACAGCTGAAAAAAAGTTTTGTAATGCCCCATTTAAACCGGTCGAGGCATCAGCAATTAAATTATCTATACGCGAAGCTTGATCTAAATACACATCGAGTTGATTAAAAATAGAAATATTTGATTGTAACTCTCTTAACGTAGACGCATCAAAAATACGCGTGATTGCATCTAGTTCTGATCCCGTGCCAATATAGTTCCCACCAGTAAACTGAGGATTGCGTGTATCAATTTGAGTAACTTGTCGATTGTAATTTTCGTTATTGGCATTGGCAATATTATGTGAAACGGTATTGATCGCCGCTTGGGTTGAAAGCAACCCTGATACACCAATGTCTAAAAAATTTCCGGCCATATTGCCCTTCTTAGAAATTAATCATCGAAAATTCGAAGAACTAATCTCATATACTTTATTTATGGAAACCCCTTTACGAAGATTGCAAATTTCACAAAAGGTTCTTCAAGATTATTACAGCAAGAGTTATGCCGACTTTAAAAAAAAGAATGGTTATTCTAAGGAGTTAATTTGAAATAGATTTTCACGAATAAAAATATTATGCACTTTATCCGCGTAATTCGGATCGGTCGCGTAGCCTCCCGATTGAATAGCATCCAAATAGTCTTTAGGACTGTCTGTTTTTTCCAATGCTTCATGATAACGGCCGTTCGACTCTATGAATTCAATGTAATCATTGAAAGACTCTGCAAATGAATTGTAAGAACGAAATGTTTGATTTAACTTTTTTGGAATGCCCTGCTCAAACTCAAGTGTCATCGAGTTGACTTTATCACCTTCCCAGCGATGATCAGCCTTAATCCCAAATAAATTAAACGACTCTTCACCTTGTGTATTTTTAATTCTAGAGTTACCCCAGCCTGTCTCAAGAGCTGCTTGAGCAATTAACACGCCAGGATGTACACCAATTTTTGATGCAGCTGCAATAGCGTATTCCTTAATCGTTTCAATAAAGCTTTCTTTACTATCAAATTGGATAGAAGCATTTTCAATCAAATTGGTTTGCTCCGACTTAGATTCAGATTCATTCGATAGATTATTGTTTGATGTCTTCTCGTTTACCATTGAAATAGAATGATTAAGTGGCATCTGATTTTTAGTCAATCTATCCTGAAGTAAACTGCTTATCATTGGATCTCTCACTGAAAAATGGGTTCGAGGTATCTGCTCGACCGCCAGAGTCAGATTTTTGTCACCACTTTTATTGGAGTCACTCGGTAAATTTGCCGAAAGCTGTTTAAACAGCATATCGCCAATACCAAATTGGCTAGAACGAGATAACTCTACAGCGAGCTGCTCATCGTGCATTTGATTAAAAAACTCAACATCATCACTCGATAGCGGATTGTCTTCGCCAATAATCTTGTTAGCCTCCCTCATATTTTTTAACAGTAGGTTTAAAAAGTAGGCTTCAAATTCTTTTACTGCTGCTTTAAGAGCTTGTCTTTCTGAGGATTGTGCAGACGTTCTTAACGAATTAAGAGAATTTAAATCATGTACAGAACGCCCAATATTGCTCATAAGATAATTTCGCTAAAATTATATAATTACCAGTTCACCATGTATGGCTCCGGCTTGTTTTAAAGCTTCTAAGATGGCCATTAAATCACCGGGAGCTGCACCCACTGCGTTGACTGCTTGAACCAACTCATTAAGTGAAACACCTGGATTAAAGTGAAACATTTTTGCATCTTGCTCGATAATCGCGACATTAGACTGTTCAGTCACTTCCGTACGTCCACCAGCTAAAGGATTCGGCTGAGACACTTGTTGATTTTCATTTATAGTCACTACCAAACTGCCATGTGATACTGCAGCCTCAGATATTCGCACGTTTTTGCCAACCACAATGGTTCCAGTTCTAGAATTAATAATTATTCGAGAACTCGCATCAGCGGGTTCGACATCAACATTTTCAATCGCGGAAACAAAAGCAATTCGCTGCGAAATATCTCTTGGAGCACCAATTTGAATGGATGCAGCATCAATCGGTTTTGCAGTACCAGGCCCGACAAACTCATTAATGGTTTTGGCAAGTCTTCTAGCAGTAGTAAAGTCAGGACGATGTAAGTTAAAGGTTATGTAATCACCTTCACCAAATGGACTAGGGATAGCACGCTCAACTGTGGCGCCATTAGGAATACGACCTGTGGTTGGAATATTGATAACAACTTTGGAGCCATCTTTTCCTTCAGCACCTAAACCAGAAACCACTAAGTTTCCTTGAGCTAGTGCGTAAACTTGACCGTCAATTGCTTTTAATGGGGTTAACAAAAGTGAACCGCCGCGTAAGCTTTTAGCGCTGCCTAAACTCGAAACAGTAATATCAATTTGTTGCCCTGGTTTTATAAACGGTGGAAGCTCTGCAGAAATAGCCACGGCCGCTACATTTTTTAATTTTGGCGTTAACCCTTGTGGCAAAGTAATCCCAAAACGCTCAAGCATCGTTTTGAAACTTTGAGCAGTATAGGCGGTTTGTTCTCCGGTACCATCTAAGCCAACGACTAATCCATAACCAACCAGATGATTACTGCGCACTCCCTGAATACTGGCAATATCTTTGATGCGTTCTGCTGATAACTCTGCAGAAAAAATAACCGTGCTGATTAAAAAGACCGAAATTACAACATTCTTTAATTCTGTTAAAACTTTCATAAAAGTACTCACCTTAAAATGGCCACCAACCAGAGTTAAAGAAACGAGTTAACCAACCTTGTTCATTGGCGTCTGCCAAAGCACCGGTGCCGCTGTATTGGATTCGTGCATTAGCAACTCGAGACGATGGAGCACTGTTGTCTGCAGCTACATCTTGTGGTCTTAAAATTCCTGACAACCGAATAAACTCTTCTCCTTGATTAAGTGATATCCATTTTTCACCGCGAACAACTAAATTACCATTGGGCAAAACTTGCTGCACCGTGACAGAAATGGTGCCTGATAGTTTATTGCTTTGCTTCGACTCACCTTGGCTTTTAAACTCATTTGCCGCTTCAACTCCAAGTTCAAAGCTTGCCTGTCCAGAATTAAATGCATAGTTTCTTCCTGCTATAAGAGGATTAGCTAGTGCTACATCGGTTTCCTTTTTGGTTTTTGTATCTGCTTTTTTAGAAGCGTCCGTTGTTTCAGTTAATACGATAGTAATAATGTCACCAACTTGATTGGCTTTACGATCTTCATACAACATCATTGGATTAGCGTTGTTAAACACCGAGCCATCACTAACCGGTTTTAAAATAGTTTGCTCCGGCATTTTTGGAGCAAAGAATGGATCATCGGGTGCAGGAGGAGTAAAGGTTGCACATCCAGCTAAACTGACAAGAATGATTAAACTAATACCGGTTATTAACTTCATACCAAGCGATCCTATTAATTAAGGATTAAAGCGTTTGATTTACGTATTGCAGCATTTGATCAACTCCAGAAATTACTTTGGCGTTGATTTCATAAGCGCGTTGCGTCTCAATTAAACCAATGAGTTCTTCTACAACAGAAACATTAGATGACTCCAGTTGCCCGCCGCGAATATTGCCGAGTCCGTCTTGCGCAGGATTTCCTACAATAGGAGCACCGCTTGATCCTGACTCTAAGAATAGATTTTGACCAATCGGCTGTAATCCTCCGGGATTCACAAAATCGGCTAATTGAATTTGACCAAGTTGAACTGGAGCCGGATTGTTAGGCACTCGTACGGTTACTGTTCCATCTAACCCTACATCAAAACTCGAAGCGTCTGGCGGAACGGTAAGCGCTGGTTGCAATAAATAACCAGAACCCGAAGTCACAACATCACCATTCTCATTCAGTGAAAAATTTCCTGCACGGGTATAAGCGGTATTGCCATCAGGTAACACCACTTGAAAAAAACCCGCGCCTTCAATCGCCATATCCAATTGATTTTGGGTTAATTGAAATGATCCTTGGGTAAAATCTTTTTGAGTTGCAACCGTTTTAACACCAGTACCTAACATTAATCCTGATGGTAGCTCGGTGCTTTGCGAAGAAGAGCTACCTGGAGCACTGATTGTTTGATAAAACAAATCTTCAAAAACTGCTCGGCTTTTCTTAAAACCAATAGTACTGGCGTTGGCTAAATTATTAGAGGTCACTTGCAGATCTTGCGACTGTGCGTCTAAACCGGTTTTACTGATCCATAGGGCAGGATGCATACGTCTTCTCCTTCAATCAATGGGCAAGTCATTGCCGACTGATTGCTAAGATGTTGAAAAAATTTTGATTGTTCTTAATAGAGGTCGATGTTTGCCGCTTTTTAAGATAAATCGTCAGTTTTTATTCACTTGCTAATTTAATTGCAACAAGCGTTCCAACGACTGATCATTTTGTTCAGCGGTTTGCATCATTTTGACTTGCATTTCAAATTGACGAGATAAACTGATCATTTCGACCAGTTCTTCAATTGGATTAACATTACTTCCTTCTAACGTACCTGAAGCTAATTGAACGACTCCATTGGCAGGTTCAATACCACCATCTTTACGCACAAAAAGTCCATTTTCATTTTTCATTAGATCTTGGTTTTCAGATGTAACCAGTTTAATTCTGTCAAGTACGGTCAACTCATTAGGACGCGCTCCTTTTGCCCGGATCGTGATAGTTCCATCAACACCGATATCCACTTTTTCAAATGGAGGTATCGCAATGGGTCCGCCATTACCTAACACTAAATGCCCCGCTCCGTTTTCAAGCAGGCCATTTGCATTTATTTTTAAATCTCCGCGACGGGTATAAGCTTCGGCACCGGTTGGATCTAGCACTGCTATCCACCCTTCTCCTCGCACCGCCACATCTAAATTATTGCCAGTAGACATCATAGTACCGGCATCAAGTCGATAACCAGGGCGCTCACCCATTGAAAAAACGCGAGACGGATGCCCATCACCAAATGCTTGCATAGCTCGCGCCTGATGCAAATCAGCTTTAAAACCCGTGGTACTTGCGTTGGCTAAGTTATTGGCGGACTTAGTTTGTGCAAGCATATTTTGCTTTGCACCTGCCATTGCCAAGTAAACTAATTTATCCATTGCTGATACCTATGACTGCGTTTAAAAATAAACAAGTTATTATGATGGCCGTAAAAACGATTACGGCCAAGTTAACCTGTTATCTGATTTGTATAATCGTCTGTGTTACCTGATTATTAGTTTCAATGGTTCGCGCATTAGCTTGGAAGTTTCTTTGCGCAGTGATCAAGTTAACCAACTCAGAAGTGAGATCCACATTCGAAGTTTCTAGCGCTCCCGAACGAATTTGTCCGAAACTTGATGTTAATGCCTCACCAGCCAGTGGCTCACCGGAATCAATTGTGTCAGACCAAGAATTATTACCAAGCTGTGCTAAGCCTTGAGGATTCGCAAACCGAACTAAGGCAATTTTTCCGATGGAATTTGATTGTCCATTAGTAAAATTCGCTCGCACCACGCCTGTCTCGCTAATTTCAATACCCGCTAACCGACCAATGGTTGCTCCATTTTGATCAAGCGTGTTAACCGTAAACGGCGAGGCAAATTGGGTTGGCGCATTATTCGCGTAATCAAACAACATAGTTTGCGCTCCATTTGAGCCGTTGGTAAAACCTAATGCTGTTGAAGTTGGATTTGCTGGAGTGGTTTGTAAAAAACCACCGGCAGCATCAAACTCAATGGTGTGATAGTCTGGTCCAAGGCCACCACTGGGTACACCTCCTGCAATATCAAGAGGATTTCCATCAACATAGTAAAATGCAGCCCAAGTGTTAGGTGCGGAAGCATCTTTAACGTAATAAATGGTAGAAATATGACTCTCACCCAGAGAATCAAAAATAGTAACTGAGGTTGAAGCGCTATAGGTAGTTGGAGAGCTAGGGTCGAAGTTTGCGACGTTAAGCCCACTGGCATTAGCAGGTAAATTAACGCCAATTTCTACTTCGGTAGTTTCTGTAGGCGAACCTGCTGACTGCGGAATTTGCAGTGGAATGGTGCTCGATAATGCAGTTGCCGTTACGGTTCCGTCATCATTAGTTGGAAATACCTGCAAGCGCGCACCAGAACTATTTACCACAAAGCCGTTGCTATCTACGCCAAATTCACCGGCACGTGTAAACACCTGGTTGTTATTATTTTGGCTGGGTTGTAAAACGAAAAAGCCTTGACCAGAAACAGCCAAATCTAAGGTGTTCGAAGTAAACTCTAAGTTACCTTGATTAAAC
>JBFHSP010000024.1:0-23960 GCA_041591085.1 Kangiellaceae bacterium
AGCATGTTGCAAATGAGTTGGCTTTGCACTTAGATTAAATAAAAATCTTCAAGTAAAATACGAAAATGGCTTGAGGAAAATTTAAAAAATTTATTAGAAAAAATTGGTAGCGGGAGCTGGATTCGAACCAACGACCTTCGGGTTATGAGCCCGACGAGCTACCAGACTGCTCCATCCCGCATCAGAAATCTTTCGTCGTACTTTGGCGACGAGGCGCGTATAATACTGATATGAATTCCCAAATGCAACTATTCTTTTAAAATGCCTTCATTTATTGCTACATGTCCTCCGGGATACGAATACTTAATTGTCGATGAACTTAAATCTCTTGGAGTTGAGCACGCTAAAGAAGGCTTAACTCAAGTGTTGTTTGAATGTGACTGGCCGGAACTTTATCGCTTTTGTATGTGGACCAGACTCACTAATCGTGTGCTGTATCCCATTCATGAATTTATTGCTGAAAACGAAGATGAGCTTTACGAGCAAACCAAGTCAGTCATGTGGGAGTTGCATTTTTCATCGGAAAGAACGTTTGCAGTTGATTTTGTGTCACGCAGATCAAAGTTAAATCACCAGATGTATGGTGCTTTAAAAGTAAAAGATGCTATAGCAGATTATTTTCGCCAGGAGTTTGGTGAACGGCCATCGGTTGATAGCGAGCAACCAGATGTCAGAATTCAGTGTCGTATCAATAAAAATCAAGCTCAGCTTTGTATTGATTTATCCGGAACCGGATTACACCAGCGAGGTTATCGAATAGAGGCTGGTGAAGCACCAATTAAAGAAAACTTTGCTGCTGCCATGCTCTATCGAGCTCAATGGCCAAGCTTATGGCAACACAATTATAAGCTCTGCGATCCAATGTGTGGTGCAGGAACCTTGGTTATCGAAGGTGTCATGATGGCATTAAATATTGCGCCTGGACTGAACCGATCTTACTGGGGGTTTTCTGGTTGGAAACCATTTCATCAAACATTGTGGAAAGAGGTTGTTGATGAGGCAAACGAGAAGTTAGCCAATGTTAAAGAGGAGCTTAGTACTCAAGAGTTTAGGTTTATAGCCTCTGATAAAGATCAAAAAGTACTTCAACTGGCAAAAAACAATGCAGAGCGCGCAGGTGTAGAGCATTTAATCGAGTGGCATGTAAGCGACTTTTCGGAGTTAAATATTGCCACCGAATCTTTAAGTACACTGTTTATTTGTAATCCTCCTTATGGTGAGCGTCTAGATGAAAAAAAATCGGTTCAAAAACTGTATGACCAACTCGGAGAGTGGCTGAAACTACGTCCAGTTAACGATAAAGCCGCGATTCTTGCTTCTGATAAAGATCATGGTCATGCTTTAAAAATTAGAGCGGAGAAGCGTTATAAGTTTAAAAATGGTCCTCTCGATTGTGAGCTTTTAATACTTGACCTCGATCCTAAACATTTTGTGCAACCAAGACCTGAGTTTTCTTTAGAGAACTGGAAAGATCATGTGTCACCGCAAGCAATGATGTTGGCTAACCGATTAACAAAGAATCAAGCAGCGCTTAAGAGCTTTTTAAAACAGCATCAAGTTCAATGTTACCGACTTTATGATGCCGATCTTCCTGAATATTCCGCTGCAATTGATGTTTATGGTGAACATTTACATATTCAAGAATATGCACCTCCAAAGACCATTGATGCCAATAAGGCTCTACGACGATTAAAAGATATCGAAAAAGTGGCAGCAGGTGTTATGCAGATACCATTAGAAAGAGTATGGACCAAAACTCGAACTCGGCAGAAGGGCGACTCACAATATACGCGACAATCGGAAACTCAGCACCGAATAGTAGTTGATGATTGTGGAGCTAAGTCGGAAGTTAATTTATCGGATTATGTGGATACAGGATTGTTTTTAGATCATCGAAAAATCCGGCAATGGATGCCGACCTTGTGTCCTAAAGGTGGCCGATTGTTAAATTTATTCTGTTATACAGGAATGGCGAGTGTCCATGCGGGGCTAGCAGGGTGTGAAACCGTGAGTGTTGACTTATCGAACACGTATTTAAGATGGACCGAAAGGAACTTATTGCTCAATAAGCTTTCATTAGAAAAGCATCGATTAATTAGAGCTGATTGCTCTAAATGGTTAGAGTCGGAAGAAGCGCATAAGCTAAAGGGATTTGATGTAATCTTTATTGACCCACCTACATTTTCTAATAGTAAAAAAATGGAGGAGCACTTCGATGTGCAAAATGAGCATGTCAAATTAATTAGCGACGCGATAGGCCTTCTTAATGAAAATGGAAAGGTCGTCTTCTCAAATAACTATAAGCGTTTCAAAATGGAGTTTAAATCCAATGAACAGTGGATTGTGAAAGAAATTACCAAAGAGACCACCTCAAGTGACTTTAAAAAGAAACCATTACATAGAAGTTGGTTGATTGAAAAATGTTAAAAGCATTATTGGTAATAATAAAAAAACCGCCAAATAGGCGGTTTTTTTATTTCTGGGCAGCAAGGCCCAAAACAGAACTGCTTATTCAGCAGCTTTCTTTGAAGCTCGTGCTTTTTTAGGAGCCTTGGCTTTTTTTGCAGCTGCTTTGGCTTTAGCCGCTGCTTTGGCTTTAGCTGCCTTTGCTTTTGCAGCCGCTTTAGCTTTAGCTGCCTTTGCTTTAGCTGCCGCTTTAGCTTTAGCCGCCTTTGCTTTTGCAGCTGCTTTAGCTTTAGCCGCTTTAGCTTTGGCTGCCGCTTTAGCTTTAGTCGCTTTTACTTTAGCTGCCGCTTTAGCTTTAGCAGCTGCTTTAGCTTTAGCTGCTTTTTCTTTTTTAGCGGCAACTTTGGCAGCAGCAGCGGCCTTTTTGTCTGCTGCTTTTTGTGCTTTAGCAGCAGCTGCAGATAAATCTTTCTCTAATTTGCTGATTGCATTTACTTTAGCTGCAATCACTTTAGCTGCATCAGCAGCAGATTTAACAGCTTTCTTTGCAGAAGCTAAAGCTGATTTAGTAGATTTTACATCCGCATTGGTTTTAGCTGCAGCAGCTTTATTAGTTGCTACGGCTTTAGTATTAGCCGCATTTTTCTTTGCTTTAAGCTTAGTTTGAGCAGCTTTTAGTTTAGCCGCTGCTTTAGCATGCTTAGCAGCCGCCGCTTTAACGGCTTTAGCCGCAGCCGCTTCAGCTTTCTTTGCATTTGAAACTTCAGCAGAGGCAGCCGCTTTCATTGACTTAAGAGCACTGTCAAAATTTGCTTGAGCTGCAGAGGTCGCTGTAGCTTTTACCGGAGCTTTTTTTGCAACTGCTTTTTTAGCGGCTGGCTTTTTAGCTACTTTTTTTGCTGCTGGTTTACGAGCAGCTTTTTTTGCTGGTGCCTTTGCGGCTGATTTTTTTGGACGAGCCATGTGTTTATCCTCAGAGAATTAATAAAAACGCGAATGAATTATAAATGTGATTTTAAAAAAAGTGAATGTTTTTTCGTCAATAATGTTTATCATAGTGCTGATAATTTTCAAATTAAAATATGATCCTAAATATGAACCAAAATATTTTACGACTTTATTCGACTGATGGCTGTCATTTATGCGAACAAGCAATCGGAATGTTGTACTATGCCAAACAACATGGTGATATTGATTTAAATCTGCCAATAGAGTTTGTCGATATAATTATTGACCCTAAGTTGGTTGCACAATTCGGAGATGTAATTCCTGTATTACAACGACTCTCTGATGAAAAGACGCTGAATTGGCCTTTTGAATATGAAACTATGGTTAACTGGATTAAGGCCAAATAAATTGACCATCGTTCATGAGTCGATAAACAGGGATAATATTCTAATCCGAGTCTTAATCTAGTTATTGGGAATGAGTAATTCTTACAAGGATGGTTGCCAAGAGATTTTTTCTTATATTCTGGGCTTAAAATAATTCGATATCAGAATTATCCTGTTTTTGCTGATTTTTAGATTCAGATAAGGCGTCTTCGACTGATTTCCCATTGATAATGGCATCAAATATCACTCGTTGATTTTCCATCGTATAATTTTTCCTGATGAGACTCATCGCTAGCGCTAAATGATGATGTTGCTCATCGATTTCCTGTCCAAGTAATACGTTTGCCGATTCAATATGCTCAACAACGTGATTAATTTGTTGGATCATTCGATCATAAAACTGAAAGGCAACAATACTTTCTTGGATCTTGAGCTTCAGCTGTTCAAAGAGAAAGTTATCAATTGACGGATTAGCGCTTTTATTATTGAGCACAAATAGCTGATGAGTCATGTGGGCCAGCTCAGTAAAATGCTCAGACAGTTTTTTTACCGGAAGATCCGATTCATCTCGCAACATTTTTAATTGTGCTTCACATAGGAGCAGTATTTGATTAAGTGGCGTTTTTAAATTCGACATGAGTATCTCTTACTCAAAGAGGAGAACCCAGTATAGATGACTCATTAATGTCGCTAAAGTTTTGGTTTGATTTTCTGGTTGTGCAAAACTGTTTAAAAGTGGACTTTTGTAGACATTAGATATCGGCAAATACGAAATTAGAATCTATATCAAAAGGATGAACAATTGATGCGGGTTCCTCATCGGCTCTCTTAAATTCAGTTTGGTTGTAGTTCTTAAGCATTAACCTGATTAAATATTGCTAAGCAAGGCCGAGTTTAGATGTTGTCAATTTTTGAATAACTTCTAAGGGTTGGATTAGAAGTTAAGGGGGCTCACTTGACAAAAACACCAATAAAACGTATGTTTCAAACAAGCGTTTGAATAGTTAGCGGTGATTTGCTCCTTTTGGTTGAAAAGTGAGCTATAGTTAAGAGGCCATAAATGAGTAATAAGCGATCAACTAAAACTAAGATTTTAGATGCAGCAGAAGCTCTTTTTGCAGATAGGGGGTTTGCTGAAACCAGTTTACGTACCATCACCCAAAGGGCTGACGTGAATTTGGCATCGGTTAATTATCATTTCGGTTCGAAAAAATCTCTGATACAAGCGGTCTTTGACCGTTTTTTGAAACGATTTGTTAAAGAGCTCGATGCGCAGCTTATTCCGATTGAACAAGGCGAGCAGCGCCCTACGGTTGATGAGGTTTTGCAAACTTTAGTGGCACCAATTTTGGCAATCGATGCGAAAAGTGACAACGGTAGTAGCAATTTTATGAAGCTGTTGGGCAGGGCTTATGCCGAAAGTCAGGGACATTTGCGCCGGTTCATGCAAGAGCATTACGCAGGGTACATTATTCGATTTACTAAGCAGCTGCATCGTTCGGAGCCTGGAATTGATGCAAAAGAAATGTTTTGGCGGCTACATTTTATGTTGGGCACCATGATTTTCACTTTTGCCGGAAGCCATGCATTAAGAGATATCGCTCAGGCAGACTTTTCTGAGTCGGTCACTATTGAGCAAACAATGCGGCGATTATTACCATTTTTAAGTGCAGGCTTTAAAGCCTAATTAGTTTATTAGAGTTAGTTAACTTTTCTGATTGGAGAGCAACATGGTTACATTAGTTCAACTTTTAGCACTGATTGTTGTGCTTTGGGTAAGTGCCTATAAGCGTCTACGTACGGGTACTGGACTTGCAATAGCGACTGCAACACTCGCTGTATTTACTGTATTTTGGCAAGTAGCCATTGTGCCTTGGGTTTTTCTTGGAATTTTTGCCGCTTTGTATTTCTTAGAAGATCTACGCAAAGACAAAATTACTGCTCCAATTTTTAAAATTTTTAAATCGGTGCTTCCTGCCATGAATCAAACTGAAAAGGATGCACTTGAAGCCGGTGATGTTTGGTGGGATGGAGAGTTATTTAAAGGTAATCCTGATTGGAATCAGATGTTGAGTTTTCCAAAACCACAGCTTTCAAAAGAAGAAAGAGATTTTGTTGACAATGAAACGGAAGAGCTTTGTAAGCTCGTTGATGATTGGAAAGTTCTTCACGAAGATAAAGATCTTCCAAAAGCTGCATGGGATTACATGAAAAAACAGGGCTTTTTAGGAATGATTATTCCTAAAGAGTATGGTGGCAAAGGCTTTTCTGCTTTAGCTCACTCAACCGTAGTGCAAAAGTTAGCAACTCGTTCAGGCTCTCTCGCCGTTTCTGTTATGGTTCCAAACTCATTAGGGCCCGCTGAATTACTACTGCACTATGGTACCGAAGAGCAAAAAAATTATTATTTGCCTCGTTTAGCAAAAGGCGAAGAAGTTCCATGTTTTGCATTAACTGGGCCTGAGGCGGGTTCCGATGCCGGTGCTATTCCTGATAGCGGTGTTGTATGTAAAGGCATGCATGAAGGTAAAGAGGTTCTTGGTATTCGTTTGAGCTGGAATAAGCGATATATAACTCTTGCTCCGGTTTCAACCGTACTTGGACTTGCATTTAAATTATACGATCCTGACAACCTCATTGGTGATCAAGAAGACATCGGTATTACTTGTGCGCTGATCCCAACTTCGCATCCTGGTGTTGAAGTAGGAAATCGTCACTACGCAATGGGGCAAGCGTTTATGAATGGCCCAACTCACGGTAAAAATGTATTTATTCCAATCGATTGGATCATCGGTGGTCAAGAATACGCAGGAAAAGGTTGGAGAATGTTGGTTGAGTGCTTATCGGCTGGTCGAGGAATTTCATTACCAAGTTCCGCAACGGCTACCGGTAAATTAAGCTATAAAATGACCGGAGCTTACGCGCTGCTAAGAAAGCAATTTAAAACGTCAATTGGACATTTCCAAGGTGTTGAAGAAGCAATGGCTCGAATTGCCGGGAATACCTATCAATTAGAAGCTATGCGAACTATGACCGCAGGCTCAATTGATTTAGGCGTTAAGCCTTCCGTAGTTACCGCTATTGCAAAATACCATATGACAGAACTTGCTCGTTCTGTCATTCAAGATGCGATGGATGTTCATGGTGGTCGCGGAGTTATTATGGGAGAACGTAATTATTTGGCAGGCGGTTATATGTCGATGCCAATTTCAATTACGGTTGAAGGCGCAAATATTTTAACTCGTAATTTAATGATTTTTGGCCAAGGTGCGGTACGTTGTCATCCTTTTGTTTTTAGAGAAATGCAAGCGGCTGCTAATCAAGATGAAAAACAAGGTTTGGACGATTTCGACAGTTTGTTCTTCCGACACGTTGGTTATGGTTTGAGTAACTTTGTTCGTTCATTGACCCTTGGTTTGACCGGCGGTCGAATTGTTTCGGCTCCAGTTGCAGGCAAAACAGCAAAGTATTACAAGCAGCTTACCCGAATGAGTGCGTCTTTAGCGTTAGTCGCAGATGTTTCAATGATGGTATTTGGTGGAGATCTAAAGCGTCTTGAAAGACTTTCTGCGCGATTAGGCGATGTTTTAAGTCAGCTTTATATGGCTTCTACTGTATTAAAATACTATGAAGATTCTGGCCGACCATTAAGCGATTTGCCGTATGTTGAATGGTGTTTGCAAAAGAATTTGTTTGAAATACAAAAAGCATTCTTATCATTCTTCGAAAACGTTCCGGTTAAAGGCTTGGGCACGGCGTTGAAATGGTTGGTATTTCCGTATGGAAAACAGTTCAAAATGCCAAGTGATCGGTTAGAGCATGAGTTAGTGAAAGTAATGATGTCTGATAATGAACTTCGCGATCGCATTACCATGGATAGCTTTATCGGTGACTCTATGGATGATCCTACCGGTAAAATTGAAATCGCTTTCAAAAAAGTATTGGCAACTGCGCCTATCGAAAAAGCGCTGTATAAAGCTCATAAATCAGGAAAACTTGTCGCAGGAAAAACAAGAGAAGAAACTGCAAAACTTGCAGTGGAAGCGGGAGTTATTTCACAGCAAGAAGCCGAGCAGTATTTAGACGCTGAAGCGGCAAGGTATGATGCTATTCAAGTTGATGATTACTCAAAAGAGTATATTGCTACCGGAAAGCAGAGCGTTAAATCTAAGAAAAAAGCAGCGGCATAAAAACTGCTGAAAGAAAAAGGGGGCTGTTTTAGCCCCTTTTTTTTATCATAGATGGAAACGATGCTTTTTTAGCCAAATTTTTCCGGATGAGCTAAATAATATCCTTGTACTAAATCAAATCCCCCTTTTTCAATATTAAATAATGCCTCATAGGATTCAACGGATTTAGCGGTTGATTTGATAGATGCGGACCGTGCAACTTCAGCCATGGAGTGCATCAGCTTTTTATCGACCGGATCCCAAGAGATATTCTGAGTAAAAACACCATCTATTTTAACGCCTGCAATCGGTAATTTTCGTAACATTGAAAATAAACTAAAATTTCTACCAAAGTCATCAATGATAAATTGACAACCTACTTGTACTAATTGTTCCATCGAATGCAAAAGCTGCTCTCGGTAATGTATTAAGTGGTGTTCTTTGATTTCAATATTAACTCGATGCTTTAAATGATCATTTTGATTAATAAGCTGAGCTATCGATTCAACTCTCGTTTTATCCAACAAGGTATGGGCCGAAAAGTTTAAGTTAAGTCGAGCAATGGTCTTAAACAGTGGGTTAGAACCATTTTCTGCTAAGAACTCTAACACCCATATATCAATATTTGATATTAAGTCAAACCGTTCAGCATCACTTAAAAATTGGTTGGGTAATATGTTCTCGCCTGATTGTGATGATAGCCTCAAGAACAGCTCAAACTCTGTTGCACGCAAAGACTTAAATGCTGAAAACCTCTCTACTTCAGACAATGATTTTAATGAGAGTTTTTTTACATCGGATAATTTAAATATGGGTTGTGCAAGCAATTGAAATTCATTTTTTTCCAATGCTCGCTCAATTTTAGTACGCCATCCAGGTCGAACTTTCTTTTTCGATTGATCACTTTCAATTGATTGAAATATCTGTACGCAATTTTTGCCATGAGCTTTAGCTTGTTTACATGCCACATCGGCTTGTTCTAGTAATAACTCATGATCATTCGAATGCTCATTGAGAATAGTGACTCCGATACTACCCGAAACCGAAAACGGGCGTCCTTGAATTTCAATGGCGGCTCCTTCAAGTATTTCACGATAAGAGTTAGCTAAGTCTTCTATTTTTTTCTTATTGGTGTCATGAAGCAATATAGCAAACTCATCACCACCTAATCTGGCCGCTAGGTCACGGTGTCGCAGTCGTGCTCTAATTTTTTCTCCTATTTGTACCAACAGTTGATCACCTTTCGCATGGCCTGCTTCATCATTTACAAACTTAAAATTATCTAAATCTATAAAAAGTAAAGCACTCTCAGATTTTGAAAACTGAAGAGAGTGCATTTCTTGTTTTAGAAGCTGCTCAAAGTAGGCGCGATTGAGTAATTGAGTTAAGTAATCATGATTCAGCTGCCAGTTGAGTTCATCTTCTAGCAGTTTTCTTTCTGAGATATTTCGGAAAACCACCACTGAGCCGGTGGCTATACCTTCTATATAAGTGTTTTGCTGTTGTACTGAACATTCAACATGCATGGGACGATGATCGGCACTCCAAAAAATAGTTTCCCAATCGAGCAAAGAGTCTTTCAGCAAATAAGCCTGAAATAAATAATTCATTTCGTCAGGAATTTTTCGTCCGTATTCGTCACTGCCATGAATTATTTTATGTGCAAACTGCCCAATTAGAGACTGCTGATCTTCATAGCCTAAAATTTTAAGAGCCATTGGATTAACGAAAGTCAGTTTGCCTTCACCATCAACCCCAAATATACCTTCTCCTATCGAGCTTAAAATGTTTTCAAAGTACAGCTTTTGCGAGTGAATTGACCGATGAGTGATAATTTGGTGAATCATTGACTGAACTCTAATTTTGAATAAGTCCATCGATTCATTTTTAAACATGCATTCTGTTGCGCCTGATTGAATGCACTTTGCAATGATTTCTTCTTGGTAACTGCCGGTGAGAATCGCTTTTACAATATGGGCATGCTCCGAAGACTGGGTCATGATTTGACATAACTGTTCGCCGGTTTTTCCAGGCATAAAATAATCAATAATAGCTAAGTCAAAATGTTCATTATCGAGTTTGATTAACGCTTTATCTGCATCTTCAGCAACAGAAACTTCTAGGCCGAGTTTTTCAAGTGTTTTTGAAAAAAGCACTCTTGCACTACGAGAGTCATCTACGAGCAAGGCTTTCAGTTTTATGCTGGAATGTGTTTTAAGGTCTGGTTTAAGCTCTGCGCTTTCAATAAGTCGCTGTAAAGTATTAATGCACTCTTGATAGTTTTTCCAAAGTTCTACCGCTGTATTTGGACGCGAATTTAATTGTTCTAGATGGGTTTCAGTCATAGAGCGGCTAAGAATAAGACAAGGCAGATGGCTCAATGGTTCTGAATTCAATGCCGAAATGCAGTGAATTTGTTCATCAAAAGAGCGTGTCGGCCAGCCTACTACTAATACTTGAAATCGATTTGATTGTTGAGCCACAGATTGTTCAAAGTCGACCAAATTACTGAAAGTCGTCACATTGTAATGACAAGCCTGCAGTTGCTTATTAATACCAAAGCGTAAAGTAGGAGAGGGCTCAATTAGCGCAATGGAATGCACGTTAAATTTTCCAAACTTAAGTTAAATTAATTGTAGTTTATTTTCACGGCATCGTATCATTGTTACTATGGTATTCAAGTTTCATTCAGCTCAACTGCGATAAGCTGCTCACTTTTAAAGATAGAGGGACACACATGAACGTTAAATTATCTGTATTAGTAATTGGAATTAGTCTTGCTGCCTTAACTGGTTGTCAAACTCAAAATGCCTACACGGGGGAAAGTCAAACCAGTAATGCTACAACAATTGGCGCCATTAGTGCCTTAGTCTGTGGCGCCATTGGAGCCTCAAAAAGCTCAAAAAGAGCCAGAAATGCAGCGGTTGGCTGTGGTCTTATTGGTGCTGGAGTGGGTCACTATATGGATGTGCAAGAGCAAGCGCTTCGAGAAGAGCTTGAGGGGTCCGGTGTCAGAGTTGCTCGAGAAGGAGATAATATTCGATTAATTATGCCTTCGAATATTACTTTTGCGACCAATGAATTCAGCATTCAGTCGAGTTTTTTTTCAACCCTTAAGTCTGTTGCAAAAGTGTTAGAAGAGTTTAAAGAGTCGAAGTTATTAGTTGCAGGTCATACCGACTCAACCGGTTCTCGGACATACAACTATGATTTATCAATTAAACGAGCCGATTCGGTTGGTGATTATTTGATCAGTCAGGGTTTGAAAAGAGAACGTGTTTTAGTAAGAGGTTTTGGGCCCGATAAACCTGTTGCAAGTAATGAATCTGCTGAAGGAAGAGCGCAAAACAGACGCGTAGAGGTATTGATAGAACCCAAAGCGGATCAGTAAAACTCAAGAATGACTAATAAAAAAGTACGCTTACACGATCAAAGATTCAACCAAGGCGAGCCTCTTTCGCCTTGGCGTGAAAAGTTAAACGGCATCATTTTCGGTTCTGAATCTACTGCTGGAAAATGGTTTGATATAACGCTCATTATTGTAATTTTACTCAGCGTTATCGCTGTTATGCTAGATAGTGTGGCTTCGATATCAGAGCAATATGGAACAATTCTCAGAATTTTAGAGTGGGGATTTACACTACTTTTTACTGTTGAGTACATCTTACGGCTTATTTGTGTTCGCAAACCATGGATTTATGCTAGAAGTTTTTACGGCATCATCGATTTGATTTCTTTTTTACCTTTGTACTTATCGTTCTTTTTTGCCGGTGCTCAGTACATGTTGGTTATTCGAATTTTAAGAGTGCTGAGAATTTTTAGAATTCTAAAATTAGTGGAGTATGTGGGGGAAACCAATGTTTTGATTGGTGCTCTATTAAATAGCCGTCGCAAGATATTTGTTTTTTTGTATTCTGTTTTAGCGATTGTCACAGTATTTGGTTCATTGTTGTTTTTAATTGAAGGTGAGGCCGCGGGGTTTTCAAGTATTCCAAAGTCTGTGTATTGGGCGATTGTTACGTTAACTACTGTCGGCTACGGCGATATTACGCCAATTACGCCTTTAGGCCAGTTTTTAGCCGCAACGATTATGATATTAGGTTATGCCATCATTGCTGTCCCTACCGGCATATACAGTGCAGAATTAGTGAGAAGTTTCCAAACACCACTTTCAAATGTGGCTTGTAAAAACTGTGGAACTTCTGGCCACCAAATTGATGCACATTATTGTCGAGAATGTGGCACACAAATTGATGAAGAAGCTTAAATCTTAGAAGTGATTAAAAACTCTATAAGTAATTTTTCTGGTATTGCTGATGAAGCTCATTCATCTTTTTATCCAGTTCGTCGGCCAGTGCTTTGAGCTCTTCTGAATGAGAAATGATTTCACTACCGAGCACATCATTTTTAAACTTTTGATGCTGAAGCTGGGTTTCTGCGACGGCTGATCTCAAAGTATCTTGGATTTTATTATTG
Source organism: Kangiellaceae bacterium (assembly GCA_041591085.1). Classification (GTDB taxonomy): domain Bacteria; phylum Pseudomonadota; class Gammaproteobacteria; order Enterobacterales; family Kangiellaceae; genus Pleionea. Next base: position 12,386 of record JBFHSP010000024.1, read on the forward strand.
TTATTCACTTAAAAGTCCTTGCAAATTGAGGGAGTGCGGATAATAAGTGCATGAAGCACAGCTTTTTTTGAGGTTAAAACTATCGGTTTGGACCCTTTTCATCAATCAGTATAAACTTAAAATGGTGTGAGAGATTAGCCATAGTTACTTAACCTGAAGTTGGTAGAAAAAAGTGAATAGATTTAGGAAATCTCATAATCACTGCACCACCTGATGCAATGTTAGCCAGTTTTAAATGGTTATTTATGTTTTTTCATAGTTGGCATTTAGGTATCATTCTTTTTCTGATCAATTACTTTAAAAAGCCATGTCGTCTACTGTTTTGCCAATACTAAACTATTTAGAGACCTTTGACCTAGTTGCTTGGGAAAGACGAGACTTGGGTGTCGATTCTTTAATGGATTCTTCAAAGAGTCAGTCTGAGCCTCAAATCCAAGAAGCGGTCGCAACTTATTCAGTTGTCGGCCAAAATCGTCACTTGGAGCCTACTGAAAAAAAGAGAAATTCACCGAAAGAGACTTTTGTAGCAAATGAGGCTCTTTTAAAAACTACAAAGCAAGAAGTTGCTACTGCTGCAACGAATCCATCTAACATGCCAGGTTCGAGTGCACCGATTGTTGAGCAATCTGGAGCAAATAAAAGTCAAGGTACTTTGGTGCTGCAGGGAAATGGTCGTTGGGAACGACTTTCTTTGTTGGTGATTTGTAAGCATGGCGAACAACATCATCCGAATTCATTTTGTAATAATGGGCGGCCGTCTAAAACCATGAGCCAAGTGTTAAAAGCGCTTGATAATCATATTAAAGATTTAGAGATTAGCTTGACGGGTCGACTGGGACTAGCGCAAATGGGGTCGACTTTACTCAGCGAACAATCTAAGCACACTCATGAAGCTTTACACTCTTCGAGTCCTAAAGCCCTTCTTTTAATGGGAGAAGAAGCGGCCAATTTTTTAACTGGTGAACAGCGTTCATTTGCCCAGTGGCAAACCAGAGTTTGGAAAACACCAGAAGGTATTTCTTTTATTGTGACCTATCATCCTGAGGAAATATTTCGATCACCGTCGCTTAAAAAACAGGTTTATCAGGATTTAATTCGAATCGGGCAAATTCTGCAAAATGAATGAATTGGCCTTTCAGCCAGTTGGCCGAGACGATATTGCGCAAGTATTTGCCAATGAAACTGCCAGCTATTTAATGCCATGGAGTTTACAGTCTTTAATAGACAGCTTAGATCCGCAGTATGCTTTTTGGAAAATTGAATTCAATTCTAAAATTGTGGGGCATTTGATATACCAAACCGTGGTGGATGAATCGCATCTCTTAAATATTTGTATTCATCCACGATTTCAAAATAAAGGATTTGGAAAACAGGCACTAGGCTTTTGGTTTGAGCAATGCCAGGCCAGCCAAGTTAAAAATTTCTATTTGGAAGTAAGAGAATCTAATACTTTAGCTCAGAGTTTGTACAAAGCGATTGGATTTGAGGAGATTGCCAATAGGAAAGATTATTACCCGTTACCCGAACAAAAGAGGGAAAACGGTATCATAATGTTGAAAAGACTTTAGAACTATATTGTATTGAAAGACCGCTTTCTCCTCGAGTCGGCACAAATGGATGATTTCCTGATTTTCACTTTACCTTTATAATGTCTGCCAATTTGAATTAAACCTATGTTTTTGGAAGTTTTATGTCAAAATTGGCTAAAGAAGTCGCCAAAAGACGCACATTTGCCATTATTTCTCATCCTGATGCGGGCAAAACCACCATCACTGAAAAATTGTTATTACTTGGCAAGCTGATTCAAGAAGCCGGTACGGTTAAAGGACGAAAGAACAGCAAACATGCTACTTCAGACTGGATGGAGCTAGAAAAGCAACGCGGAATTTCGGTAACCACTTCGGTTATGCAGTTTCCCTACAATGATCGTATTGTAAACCTTCTTGATACGCCCGGGCATGAAGACTTTTCGGAAGATACCTACCGAACCCTAACCGCGGTAGATTCGGCGTTAATGGTAATCGATTCAAGTAAAGGTGTAGAAGACAGAACCATTAAGCTGATGGAAGTTTGTCGCTTACGTGATACGCCCATAATTACCTTTATGAATAAGCTCGATCGCGATATTCGAGAGCCTATTGAACTTCTGGATGAAGTTGAAGATGTGTTAAAAATTAACTGTGCGCCGGTTACTTGGCCTATTGGAATGGGGAAGAGCTTCAAAGGTATCTATCATCTGGTTCAAGATAAAATTTATCTATATCAAACCGGTCAAGGGCATACCATTCAAGAAGAGAGGATCATTGAAGGTATTGATAATCCAGAAGCTGAAAAAGTGTTAGGTAGTTATTTAAATGATTTAAGAGAAGAGCTTGAACTGGTTCGTGGAGCCAGTCATGAGTTTGAATTAAGCGAGTTTTTACAAGGTAAATTGACCCCCGTGTTTTTTGGAACTGCTTTAGGTAACTTTGGCGTTTCGCAAATGCTTGATGGATTTGTTGAATGGGCTCCGGCTCCTTTACCTCGTGCAACCGAAACTCGCGAGGTGGAAGCAACCGAAGAGAAGTTCTCGGGTTTTGTATTTAAAATTCAAGCGAATATGGACCCTCAACACCGAGATCGCATTGCCTTTTTGCGTATTTGCTCAGGAAAGTATGAAAAAGGCATGAAAATGCACCATGTACGATTAGGTCGAGATCAGCAAATATCGAACGCGGTGACCTTTATCGCCGGTGATCGAGAACACTTAGAAGAAGCATGGCCCGGCGACATTATTGGTTTGCATAATCATGGAAACTTACAAATTGGCGATACCTTTACTTTAGGAGAGTCGTTAAAGTTCACCGGTATTCCTAACTTTGCACCTGAAATGTTCCGTAAAGTAAGGTTGAGAGATCCTTTAAAGAATAAGGCTTTACAAAAAGGCTTGATCCAATTGTCAGAAGAAGGCGCTACTCAGGTGTTTCGTCCTTTAAATAGCAACGATCTTATTTTGGGTGCTGTGGGCGTGCTACAATTTGATGTAGTTGCACACCGCTTGCAAACAGAGTACAAAGTTGACTGCATTTATGAACCCGCTTCAATTGCTTCGGCAAGGTGGGTTGAGTGCAAAGATGAAAAAATGTTGGAAAAATTTAAAAACAAAGCTGGTGAGAACTTAGCCTATGATGGGGCTGACAACTTAACCTATTTAGCGCCAACGATGGTTAATTTGAATCTCACCAAAGAAAGATTTCCAGAAGTGGAGTTTTTTGAAACACGTGAGCACTAATAATACTAAAAAACTTGAGTTGTTTGACACTCACTGTCACCTCGACTTCCCTGAGTTCGATCCCGATCGAAAGCAGTTATATTCCATTGCAAAGAATCACGGTTTAAAAGGACTGATCATTCCCGGTGTTAAGCGAGAAGGTTGGCGTCGAATTCGCCAACTGGCGGCATTAATGGATGGAGTACATTCAGCATTAGGACTGCATCCGATGTTTATGGACCAACATCAAGAATCCGATTTACATGATTTAGAACTCGCTTTATCGATTGGTCCTTTGGTGGCTGTGGGTGAAATTGGATTAGATTTTTATAATGGCCGAGCCGATCAGTCTGTTCAAGAAAAGTTTTTTCATCATCAGCTCGCTATGGCAAAAGATGCCCACTTGCCGGTTATTTTGCATGTTAGAAAAGCGCATGAAGAAGTATTAAAGCAATTAAGAATGCTTAATTTTCGATATGGTGGTGTGGTTCATGCTTTCACTGGCGATTTGAATCAAGCCAGTCGTTATGCTGAATATGGATTTAAGCTAGGAATCGGTGGCGCTATTACGTTTCAACGAGCGGTTAGAGTTAGAGCGATGGTTAGCGAGTTGCCTATCGAGCAAATTGTCTTAGAAACCGATGCGCCCGATATGGCTCCGGCAACTTGTAAAGGCACGCGCAATACACCAGTGCATATTTTCGATAATTTCAGTGCCTTGTGCAGTATTCGTTCTGAGCCACCTAGTTTGTTAGCACTACAAACCACGCAAAATGCCATGAATATTTTTGGGATCGATTAAGTTAAAACAAATAACAAATAATAGAAAAGGGATAACCCATGAGTGAAGATAAGCCTATCATACCGATCCAATTCTTGGAGTTGATGCTTAAAGACGGGCTTATCGATGAAAATACTTTTGCGACTACTCGAATTAAACTACGTACCCTTTCCGAAAACAAACATCCAATTTTTGCAATTGCTCCATTAAAATTAAAACACGCCAAAAACTCAAAAATTGAACTAACCGATAATTATTTAGCACAGTGGTTTGCTGAAAAAAACAATATGCCTTTTGTTGAATTCGACCCGCTTAATTTAGATGTCGATTCAATCACCAGTGTTATGTCTCAAGCTTTTGCTAAGCGGCATAAAATCCTCGCCTATAAAGTAACTGATAAAGACGTTTTGATCGCAACCGCTGAACCACACGTTTCACAGTGGGTTAATGGTTTACAACATATTTTGCGTAAAAATATTAAGCGCGTTTTTGCAAGTCCGATTGCAATTGAAAAATTTCAAACCGATCTTTATTCATTATCAAAATCAATTAAAGGTGCCCAAGGCGAAAAATATCAAGATGTTGGCGTTGGTAATTTGGAAGCCTTGATTGAGTTGGGTAGAGCAGGAGATGTCGATGCCAATGATAAACATATAGTACAAATTGTTGATTGGTTACTGCAATATGCTTACGGTCAACGCGCTTCAGATATTCATATTGAGCCAAGACGCGAAAAAGGGAATGTGCGTTTTCGTATTGATGGTATTTTGCATAAGGTTTACGAATTTCCCGCGGCAATAACTGCAGCGGTGTTAGCTCGATTTAAAATATTGGGTCGCATGGATGTTGCCGAAAGACGAAAACCAATGGATGGACGGATTAAAACTAAAACACCGGATGGACAAGAAGTAGAGCTTCGGCTTTCAACTTTGCCTACCGCTTTTGGCGAAAAGTTAGTTGCGCGTATTTTTGATCCGGTAGTACTTACTCGTGACTTTGCTTCATTAGGGTTGGATAAAAATTTAGAGAAAAAATGGCTTCATTTAGTTGATCAGCCTAACGGAATTGTATTAGTAACCGGGCCGACCGGTAGCGGCAAAACCACCACGTTATATACCACTTTAAAACTTATTGCTCGCCCAGAAGTGAATGTATGTACCATTGAAGATCCGATAGAAATGATCGACCCTGAACTTAATCAAATGCAGGTACATCAGGATATCGATTTAACGTTTGCAGCTGGAGTGCGTTCATTATTAAGGCAAGATCCCGATATCATTATGATCGGTGAAATCCGTGATAAAGAAACCGCCGATATGGCCGTACAAGCAGCATTAACCGGTCACTTAGTCATTTCAACATTACATACTAATGATGCGTCCAGTGCGGTCACTCGATTAATTGACCTAGGAGTTGAACCTTTTCTTATTAATGCCACCGTTATTGGGATAGTAGCGCAACGATTAGTGCGTACTTTATGTCCACACTGCAAAGGTGAAGTAAAAGCAAACCCTGAAAGCTGGAAGTATTTAGTTGAACCTTACTCGCTGTCTCATCCTAAAACAATTTATGGACCGGTGGGTTGCAGAGAGTGTCGTAATACGGGCTATTTAGGTCGACAAGGTATTTATGAAATGCTTCTGGTCAATCGTAAAGTGAAGCAGCTAATTAATAATGGTGCCGATATAGAGCAAATTAAGAATCAAGGCATTAATGATGGTATGACTTTGCTTAGGATCAGTGGGGCAATGAAAGTTGCTCAAGGTATTACCACCATTGAAGAAGTGCTTCGCGTGGCATCACCAGATATGGAAGGTTAGTTATGAAATATATTTCGTTATTAATGATAATGTTTTTATCGGCTTGTCAAAGTGATTCAAATGTTAATCAAAATGAATTGTTAGACTCTGGCACTGAAGAGTCTCTAGTGGTTTCTGAAATGAGTAATCATCCGGCAGACAATCAAAGCAATATAGAAAATCAGTTAACTAAAGATGCTCCAACTGTTGATTGGCTTGATTCAATTCGCGCACTAGCGAATACGTCTTATTGTACTAGCAAAAACGATTGCGAATTAATCGAAGTAGGGGCTCGTCCCTGCGGAGGGCCCGATGAATATTGGGTAACAGCGAAAGAAGGTGAACACCGAGAAAAATTAGATAAACTGCTGACTCAATATAATCAAATGCGGCGAGATGACAATAAAACAAATAATCGTGTGGGTATTTGTGTGATGGCGCCAAAACCCTTGTTTGATTGTGCCGAGAACAAATGTCGCACTCAAGATTTGGCTGCACCCAACGCGAATGTTTTATGACGGCTTAATAGTCGCTCAACTATTTTTAATTGGACGACGCACCCGAAAAAATAGCAGCACAAGTAAAACGCCTAATGAATCGGCCAGCCAATCAGCTAAGCTAAAACTCCGTCCCGGAATAAAGTACTGAATGATCTCTATGGCTAAACCTAAACCAGATAGCAAAGAACCTAATAGCCATCTGTTAATAGAAATAAATGCATTCATCGATAAAAAAGCTACTCCAGCAAATACCAAAAAATGAAATATTTTATCAATGTGAATGATTGGGACTTGTTGGATCTTCATCGGAACTAATGTCGAGAAAAGCAGAAAGCCAATAGATAATACAAATAAAACTTTCCAAACCGGATGTCCCAATTTTGGTGTGAAGTCCATTATTTTTTGTAGCACGACAATCCTTATCAATGTGTGAGTTTAAAGTTAACTCTATTACTCGTGTTTAAATGATTTGACCAAGTAAAACAGAAGTTTGCAGATGTTGGCGCGGTAAAAACCAGTTCTTTTATTTTTGGCGTCAACTGTTTTGCAATTACGTAGTAAATGATTTCGTTTTCTTGATAATGTACATCAAATGTTATCGGATCGATGGCCTCAAAAGAAAAGTGTACTAGCTGCTTCTCTTTTAAATTTACGCACTCTTTAACCACTCGATTAGCCTCAACCGAATAAGACTTGTTAAATGCCAACCCATCGCTGCTTTGTAGTGGCAGCGCGGCTATAAAAAAACAAATGCCTAAACTAAAAGTTGGCAATGTGTTTCGCAAATTGAGCCGCGTTAGATTTTGCATCAGTTTATTAGGCCAAACTTTCTAGTTGTTCAATTTGCACGCTTAGCTTCGCTAAACTTGACTCCACTTCAGCTAAGTTTTGACGCTCTTTATTAACGACCGCTTCTGGTGCTTTATCAACGAAAGCCGGGTTGGCAAGCTTAGCATTACAACGCTCTTTATCTTTGTTTAATCGTTCAACTTCTTTTTCTAGGCGTGCTTTTTCTGCCGCAACATCAATGAGTCCTGCCATTGGAATGAGTAACTCTAATTGATTAACCAAAGCGGTGGCAGAAACAGGTAGTTCATCACCTTGTTGTTTCCACTCAATCGATTCTAATTTAGCTAAGCTCTTTAAAAAGGCTTCATTTTTTATCAGCCTTTGGTGTTCTATTTCTGAGCCGTTATGCATTAACAGTGGTACCGATTTAGCGGGAGAAATATTCATTTCACCTCGAATATTTCTAACGCCAAGTACTACTTCTTTGATCCACTCTAAGTCATCCACTGCGCTTTGATTGACTTTGTTAGTATCAAATAACGGGAATGACTGAGTCATAATGGTATCACCGTTAATACCTGCTAGTGGTGCAACACGTTGCCAAATTTCTTCGGTGATAAAAGGCATCATTGGGTGAGCAAGGCGCATGACTTGTTCGAGTAAAGAAACTAGGGTGTATCGAGTGCCGCGTTTTTCATTATCGGAAAAAGCTTCACCAGTTAACACAGGTTTAGAAAGCTCTAAGTACCACGAGCAATACTCATCCCAAATAAATTCATATAAAGCTTTTGATGCTAGATCAAAGCGATAGTCTTTAATTTGTTTGTGATAGGTTTGTAGCGTTTGTTGAAAACGAGACTGGATCCAATGGTCAGCCAAGCTAAAAGTTAATTCTCCACCGCTTTGACCACAATCGTGCTCTTCAGTATTCATCAAAACGTAACGTGCAGCATTCCAAATTTTATTACAGAAGTTGCGATAACCTTCCACACGACCTAAATCAAAGTTGATATCACGACTGGTGGATGCCAAAGCACAAAATGTAAAACGAAGAGCATCGGTACCAAAAGACTCAATGCCTTCGCCAAATTCTTTACGAGTGCGCTTAGATATTTTTTCGGCCATTTGAGGCTGCATCATGCCGCTGGTTCTTTTTGCAACTAGTGATTCAATATCAATCCCATCAATTAAGTCGATGGGATCAAGTACATTGCCTTTTGACTTTGACATTTTTTGACCGTGCTCATCGCGGATAAGTCCGGTAATGTAAATTTCTTTAAAAGGCACTTCACCGGTAAATTTTTTAGTCATCATGATCATTCTGGCCACCCAGAAAAATATGATGTCAAATCCGGTTACTAAAACAGAAGAGGGTACAAAAGTTTCAAGCTCTTTGGTTTTTTCTGGCCAGCCTAAGGTGGCAAATGGCCATAAGGCTGATGAGAACCAAGTGTCTAGTACGTCTTCATCTTGACGCAGCTCTACGTTGGCATCTAACTTGTATTTGCTGCGCGCTTCGTCTTCACTGCGAGCCACATACGCATTGCCATGTTGATCGTACCAAGCGGGTATTCTATGTCCCCACCAAAGCTGACGACTGATGCACCAGTCTTGAATGTTGTACATCCATTGGTAATAGGTTTTGCTCCAATTTTCAGGAACAAATTTAATTTCACCGCTTTCGACCGCTTCAATTGCTGGTTTGGCTAAAGACTCAACCGCCACATACCACTGATCGGTAAGGAATGGCTCAATCACAGCGTTACTTCGGTCCCCTCGTGGAACTTGTAAAGTGTGATCTTTAATCGAGTCGAGCAAACCTAATGTTTCAAAGTCCGCAATAATTTTAGCGCGCGCTGTAAGCCTATCGAGTCCAGCGTATCCTGCAGGAATACTGCAATCAAAATCACAAAGCGATTGTCCTTTGTAATCAAAGGCTTCAGCGGCATCGCGAATACTGGCATCTATTGTAAGAATATTGACTAGAGGCGCATTGTGCCGTTTGCCTACTTCGTAATCGTTAAAATCATGAGCAGGTGTTATTTTTACGCAGCCCGTACCGAATTCTTTATCCACGTAGTCATCGGCAACAATAGGAATTTCTCGGTTGGTCAGTGGGAGCATTACCGTTTTTCCAACTAAAGATTGGTATCGCTCATCTTCTGGATGAACCGCTACTGCAGTGTCTCCCAAAATAGTCTCAGGACGAGTGGTGGCCACCACAATATAATCTTTACCATCAGCGGTGGTTGCACCATTAGCTAATGGGTATTTAAAGTGCCAAAGAGAACCTTTTTCTTCTTTGTTTTCAACTTCTAAATCACTGATGGCGGTGTGAAATTTTGGGTCCCAGTTTACAAGGCGTTTCCCTCGATAAATGATGCCCTCATCAAATAGTTGAACAAACACTTCTTGTACCGCGTTGGAACAAGTGTCATCCATAGTGAACGCTTCACGACTCCAGTCGCAAGAGTTGCCTAAACGTCGCATTTGTTGGGTGATGGTGCCGCCGGATTGTTCTTTCCATTCCCACACTTTTTCGACAAAGGCTTCACGGCCCAAATCTTGGCGAGTTTTATTTTCCGCGGCCAGCATGCGCTCAACCACCATTTGAGTGGCAATACCTGCATGATCAGTACCTGTTTGCCATAACGTGTTATCGCCAAGCATCCGATGGTAACGGATCAGCGTATCCATAATAGTATGTTGAAATGCATGACCCATATGCAAACTTCCGGTTACGTTGGGTGGTGGGATCAATATGCAATAAGGATTGCCTTCGCCACTTGGAGCAAAGTGCCCACTTGATTCCCAAGTTTGGTACCATTTTTGTTCGATGTCTGCCGGAGAGTAAGCTTTATCCATATCTGATCCGCAACTTTTGCTGAAGTAAAATAAACTTTAAAAAGGGTGGTTATTTTAAGCGTTGCGCCAAAGGCATGCCACCTTTTGTCCTAATTAATCGCTAGATTAAGCTATTAAGCTAAAGATATTGATAAAGATTGTACGCTGATGCCAATAACCTTAGAAAAGATTAACCAACTTCATACTATTCACGTGCTGATGACAGGGGATATTTCTGCTCAGGAAATGAAGACTCGTTTTATTGAAATTTACTCTGGAGATTTACCTGCGGATATTAATGCCATTTGGCAGTGTTTAGACTGCGATGTGGAAATGGATGTGATGGATGTTTTTGAGCTGGCAAAGTTCACGCAATCGAGCCGAGAAATTGAAGGTTATCCGGCAACGGCCTTAGTGACCAATAAAGCCCAAATGCGATTATTATGTGAAGAATACATAACGCTGGTTCAAGAAGCGCCGTTTGAAGTAGAACTTTTTGATGAGCTCGACCCTGCTATTAACTGGATTAAGTCCCGCCAAAAAGAGCCGTTGTCTAAAAGAGCGACAGAGTCTAATTTTACTTATTAGACTGAGACGTTTTTATTGTTTTGTGCCTTAACGGGTAGCCACGATCGCGATAATACTTAAACCGCTCTCTTGCCTTTTCTTTTTCTTCCTCAGTGCCGTGTGCAAACTCATGTAGTAACGCAAATTGGCCATGAAAGCGTGGAACATCATCCGCTAAATTAACTAAAACATCCGGCCGTATTTGCGGCTCTTGTCCGTAACCAATTTGAATGGGGGGAATGATCCCTTCTCCTTCGCCAATCAGCAAATGGGGTAAGAAACTATTGGCTTGATAGGTCCATAAAAGTTCATCCATATATTCGGCATCGCGCTGCGATTTAGTGTGCACAAATACTTTTTTGCGAGCATTGTATGCATTCTCTATAACGGAAATAGCTAAACGAAACGCCGCTTTCGGCGTTTCGTCTTCAATGATATGGAATTCAACTTGAGTCATTTAGTGCTGATCTTTATTAACTTTATTGGCAGCGCGCTCAATTAAAAATTGAGTGAGCAGTCCTACCGGACGACCGGTAGCTCCTTTGTCTTTGCCACTTTTCCAAGCAGTTCCAGCGATGTCTAAATGCGCCCAGTGATATTTCTTGGTAAAGCGCGATAAGAAACAAGCTGCGGTAATCGTCCCTGCAGGGCGTCCTCCAAGGTTACTCATATCGGCAAAATTTGAATTCAATTGCTCTTGATATTCATCCCACAAAGGTAAACGCCAAGCTCTATCGCCAGCAGTTTCTCCTGCATTAAGCAGTTCGTGTGCTAGAGGGTTGTGGTTACTGAGCAAGCCCGAGGCATGAGCGCCCAACGCAATAACACAAGCGCCGGTTAGAGTTGCTACGTCAATGACCGATTCAGGATTAAACTTTTCGATATAGGTAAGGGTGTCGCATAACACCAAACGGCCTTCGGCGTCGGTGTTTAAAATTTCAATGGTTTGGCCGCTCATTGAAGTCACAACATCACCTGGACGAGCCGCGTTGCCACTTGGCATATTTTCAGCTGCGGCTACTGCCATAACTAAATTGATTGGAAG
>JBFHSP010000025.1:0-23626 GCA_041591085.1 Kangiellaceae bacterium
GCCAACAAGCTTTCCGCTTTTATCAAACACATCCCACTCGCCAAGCCAAAAGTTAAATTGTTTATGTTCAGGTAACTCACAAGTGGCAAAACTCATTTGAGTAAGTAAGATTAACCATATCAAAAGTACTTTTTGCATAAAATCTCCGTCAACTGCACATTTAGCAACCGTATTATTCTATTAGAACGAAACGCCAAACTCGAAATAAGCTTCATCTTGTTCAAATAGTCGATGCGTTGCTTTGGCATAACCTAATCTGAAATTAATAGGAACATTATAGAAAAAACGAGGAACTACTTCTAACTCTGCTCCATAACTTGAGATTACTTCATCAGATAACTCATTTGCTGCCGATTGATCAAGCCAAATTGAGTGGCTATAGATTCGTGCCGAGTCATAAAATAACTTACCTGCAATATAGTCAATGCCAACAGGAGGAGCCATCCAGGTTTTTTCGATGAAGCTAATAGGGAAACGCCACTCAGCATTTAAAATCCGTAAATTTCTACCTATCAACCTTTCATCGTAATCAGGATATCCCCTTATGGCATAAGAGCGCTCAAGCAAGTCCATCGGATACATGGAGAAAAACTCGCTAGTATTGCCCCCTACTTTAAATGATCTTGCTCCTTGCTCAGCACTTGCAGCAATAGCTCTAATCGCCAAAACATGTTGTTTGCCCAATGAAAAATACTCTCGCCAATCAATTAGAGCAGACTTGCCTGTAAAATCACTTTTTAGTACATCGCTGCTAGTCGCCGCAATACGAATTTCTCTTCCATCGCTAGGCGAAATCGAACGAATAACACGACGAGAGGTTTGCCAAGATGCGGCAACGCCAACCTCAGCATCTCGAGACTGTCGTATAAAAATGGATTCATCGTTTTCCCATAAATAATAGCTATCAGTTTGATAATTAATTCCAAACTCTAAATTCCAAAAAGAATTATATTGAGAGAAAGGCCAATAAGCACTGATGTTAATATCTCGATTGCGCTGAATAAGATCAGGGGCCGCATCATTTTCATTCACATCAATATCATGAAAGAAGTTGTAACTTAGGCGAAAATATTTCGAGTAAAAATACTGACTGATTAAGTTTGGCGTTTGATGGTCAATATCAATACTCGCAGCTAAAAAATAGTGGTGATTTTCTAGCGCATCTGATCCAAATATCTGCGCGCCTATTTCTACAGTATCTTCATTACCAATCGCAAAGGGCCACCAACTGGTTGGCATTAGAGAATTCAAAGCGTTGTATGGAGAAGAGTTCGACTGGTTGCTTGAAAATGAACTATTAGTAGCTGGATTAGGTACTGTATTTGATAATGAGGGCGAGTTTACCTCTTTAGAAAACATGATCTTTCTTGATGCAGTTGAGCTCAAGTCAAAGCGAATTATTTGCTCGCCCTTTTCCCAATGAGACACCGCAAAACAACTTGACGCGTATTCATTGCAATCTAAATCATCTAACATAACCATGGAAGTATCAAAAATTTCAATTATTCTTTCTTCCAAATGAATGATCGCTGGTTTAAATTGACCTTCAGTTTCAACCAGTACACTGATTAAACCATCTTTTCCACTAATAGGCTTTGCATCTAAAAAATGACAATTAGCGCTTTGGCACACTTCAGTTAAAGAGTTAGTGGGTATAATAGGAACCCAATTTTTTTGCTTATCTTGCTCATTTAAAGAGTAAGTCATTAACTCAGCACGGCTACTTTCTTTAACTTTAACCGAAGCTAATAACGTATTTTGATCCATGAGTGATACATCGTTAATGATGGTAAAACTATCACCTGTCCATAAAATTTGTTCTTTTCCATCCTTTAAATTTACACTTACTAATTGTGCAACTCCTTGTTTATACCTTAGACCAATCGCTTGTTGCTCACTTAGCACCACGGCCTCTTTAAAACGTTGACAGCGCGTATTTCGCACAACCGACTCATTGGAATAATCATAGAAATAAATATCAAAATAGCTATTAAATTCATCACATATTTCTGGCTGACTGAAATATATCCTATTTTCTTGAACCGATAGAATCTTTCCGCCTCCGTTAACTTCACTCAGCACCTGAACCTTATTGTTTAATAACATTTTTAGTTGAGGTCGTTCATATCCATTGTTTTCTAACCATATTATTTTGTTTTGACTGTTATTAACCATCAAGTCAAAAATATAGAATTCATTTTTATGGATTATCTCAGCTTTTTCTTGTTGTCGTTTCCAATCAAGTATGCTTTCAGTGTTTTCTAATTTAAATTTAGCACGGAGATAATGCTCAAACTCTATCCATAATTCACTCAAATTTCTTCGGACTGTTTGTCTTGCGTTATTATTAATAAAATAAGGGACTCCATTATTACTGTAATTATCGACAAGTTTACGAATACTTTCCTCACCATACGAGTCGGCCAAAAATTCATAAAAGTAATAACCATAAAGATAATGAGCATCTAAAGGCCAATTCCTTTGCCATGCATTCAATCTTTCTAATGACTTAAAATCGTAAACCAGTTCTAACTGCATCCGTTGACTAAAAGAAACCGATTGCCCCCTTCCAACTCTCGATTCTTTATTGGTTTCTAAATAAGTAGCTAAGCCCTCTATCAGCCAACTTGGCTGAAAAATATTTGGGAATGAAAAAACTGTACGCCCTAGAATCCCTCTTATATCCTTTGGAAATCCAGTGGCTTTATCTAAATGCACTACATGGGTAAACTCATGCCGAATCAGAGATTCAAGCCAGTCAGCAAAGTCAAATTGATCAGACTCAGGCGGCCTCACAAATAACACCGAACGATTGTAAGGGATAGGTGTTGCATAACCATTGGCAAAGTCTGTATGGTCAGTCAACACCAAGTGTGTTTTTTCAACAGGCTTCCATCCAAGTTCGAGTGTAATTTCCTGATAGATAGACTCAGCCAAAGTTTCAGTTTTTACTGCAAGCGCATTTAGTTCTGCAGGATAATGAATGTAAAAGTGTTCGGATTGTTTAGTACGCCAATCTAAACTGGGATCTAAACACCAACCACTGAAAGCAGTTAATGTGATACTTAAAATTGAGATAACTCGAAGCAAGCGACGCACCTATCTATTCCTTTTAAAAACGTGAAACTAATTTCATTTGGCTACTTTATATAACAGTAGCAGGCTAACCGACACAATAAGAGTATTGATTAACAGAAACCCATTAAGAGTTAAATTTCAGACTGTATAATCAATATTCATTTTAAAAACTGCTCTATTATTCGCATAGTTTTTGATAAGGCACCGCGATTAACTTCAACCACCTTAAGACCTTGACGACCAATTTTTTTCGCCATTGAGTCATTTTGAAGTAATTCTAAAAGCTTACGAGCTAAATCTTCTTCACCAATTTTTATGGCTGCTCCCGACTCAAACATATTTCGATAAACATCAGCAAAATTAAAAATATGTGAGCCGGTCAATACTGGTTTACCTAAAGCCGCTGGCTCCAAAGGATTATGACCTCCTCGTTCAATCAGACTACCTCCAACAAAAGCAACCTGAGCGGCACTGTAACAATAAATGAGTTCCCCCATGGTGTCGCAAAGCACCACTTGAGTATCCTCTTTGATAGATTCATTATCGCTCCTTCGCTGCATTTTAAAGCCGCGTTGAATAATTAATTCCGCAACAGAGTCGAATCGCTCCGGGTGTCTCGGCACTAAGATCAACTTTGCAGCAACACCACTTTCTAGCAGCTCTTGGTGAACCTTTAAAATAATTTCCTCTTCACCTTGGTGAGTACTTCCTGCAGTCCAAGCGTAGCCTGAATCCGTCCAGCCATTAAAAATGGAATGAGTCACTCCGGTTAAGTTTTCTGGTAGTTGCAAATCAAATTTAATACTTCCAGTGACACTCACTTTTTCTTTTTCCGCCCCCAATGTTATAAAGCGTCTTGAGTCAGGTTTTGCTTGGCAAGCGAAATGAGTTACAGGATCTAGCAAAAGCTTTTTAGTAGGAATTGGTAATCTTGCATAGCTACCAGCCGATCGAGCTGATAATCGAGCGTTAACTAAAATAAGAGGTACGGATTTGTGCTTGCAATAATAAATAAAGTTCGGCCAAAGTTCCGTTTCCATAATTAAGGTTAACTTTGGCTTAATTTTTCGAATAAAGCGTTTAACGACCCATGGCAAATCATACGGCGAGTAAAAATGGAAAACACTGTCTCCTAACAAAGCTCGGATTCTCTCTGCGCCAGTTGCAGTGGTTGTAGTAACAACTATGCTGTATTCCGGATAGTCATGTTGCAATCTTTTAATAATGGGAATTGCTGCAAGCGACTCTCCAACACTTACCGAATGGATCCATATAGATTGACTTATCTCCGGTTTTTTGAAAGAACCAAAGTGCTCTTTCCAGCGCCTACGGTATTCAGGGTCTTTTCGCCCTTTTAAGTATAGGTTCAACATGGCCATGGGTAGCGCCATGAAAAATACCAAAGAGTAAATAAATCTAACCACGTGTTTTTCTTTAAATTTTTAATCAGTTGTGAGTATTATAAACACTTACACTCATTTAAGTGAGAATCAATGTTAATTCCGGAAGATATTAACCTTTACTGGATTATCTCAATAAGTGCATTATTGGGTCTGTTTGTTTTTGGTTATTTAATCAGCGCGATACGAGCACTCGCCCACAAAAAGCCGATAAAATCTTTATCGAGTCTCATAAAGTCAATAATCCTAGCTCCCATACTCATATTAATGACAGGCTTTTTTGCCGGTATCCAAGGTTATTCTAATTTAACCCACGAAGAACATATTGCGACACTGAAAATTCAGCCTACAGGAATGCAATCATTTATAGTTGATATCGAATATCCTAACGGACGAGTTCAGCGAGCTGAGTTAAGAGGCGACCAAGTTCAAGTGGACGCGTATATTTTAAAATGGTCCTCTGTTGCTAACTTACTCGGACTTCATACTTATTTTCAACTTGATAGAGTTTCTGGTCGATTTATAAACTTCGAACAAGCAAAGTCTCAAACTGCTTCAATTCAAACTTTATCAAGTAAGCCTTTGGTAGATCTTGTCTATTTAAGAAAAAACCATACTTGGTTAGACCTTTTTTATGACACCCAATACGGCTCTTCGTCTTTTGCCGACGCTAGCGAATCCAAAGAATATAAGTTATTTGTGTCAACTACTGGCTTACTACTAAGAAATTCATCGCATTAAATGGTAGCAGCGCTTAATTTAATCAGCTTTCTTTCTGCAAAGCCGCTTTTTTTCTTCTCGCTTCTTTCGGATCTGCAATCAGAGGTCGATAGATTTCAATTCTATCTTTATCCCTTAGCAATTGAGTAAGTGTGGCTACTTTGCTGAATATACCTACCTTGACTAAATTTAAGTCAATTTCAGGATAAATTGTTAATATTCCAGACATTTCTATTGCTTCGCCAATAGTGCAAGGACTATTAACCTGCAAACTCAATATCTTTTGCTCGTGTGGAAGTGGGTAAACCAGTTCTACGTTAATGATTTCACGAGAAAAAGAGTTATTCATATTCATGACCTAATTGTTTAGCCCTAGTTAAAAAAGCTTGCATCATATTCTCAACCATATGCTTAAATGCCGACGAAAAAGTCATCGATAATACAGCGTTTGAAAATTCAAAAGAAAGCTCAAAGTCAATCTTACAAGCATCATCACTCAGCGGTGTAAACTGCCAACGTCCCTCGAGAAACTTGAATGGACCATTATTTAGTTTCATATGAATAGATTTATACGGCTCAATGGTATTCAAAGTTTCAAAGCTTTGATGTATTGGCCCCTTGCTTATTTCGAGTCTGGCTTTGAGATGATTTCCGTCGATAGATAGCACTGCGGCACCACTACAGCCTTGCAGAAACTCTGGATATCTTTCAAAGTCGTTTACTAGTGAAAACATTTGTTTGGCTGAATATTGCACTAACGCACTTTTTTTAACTTGGTGCATGGGTAGTCTTAATCGAGTAAAACAGACATTCTAACATTACTCGTTATCGCTGCCGACACTTCAACATATAACTTATACGATGTTCTTTGCTTTTATCCTTTGTTTGAGACTCGTATAATAACCCAAAGTTAGAAGGATGCTGTATGAGTAAAAAAGCAAAAAATTCAGGAGCTACCATCGCTCAAAACAAAAAAGCTCGTCACGACTTTTTTATTGAAGATACGTTTGAGGCAGGGCTGGTTCTTGAGGGCTGGGAAGTAAAGAGCTTACGAGAAGGTAAAGCCAATTTAACCGATAGTTACATTTTTCTAAAGGATGGAGAAGCCTGGCTATTAAATTGTCACATATCTCCTCTGCAAACGGCGTCCACTCATATTGATCCTAATCCAACACGTTACAGAAAACTCCTTTTGCATAACACAGAACTAGGAAGAATATTTGGAGCTCAACAAAAGCAAGGGTTTACCGTTGTGGCATTAAAGCTTTATTGGAAAAACAACAGAGTGAAACTAGAGATAGGCCTAGCAAAGGGTAAGAAACTCCATGACAAACGAGCGACTGAAAAAGAGCGCGAATGGAATCGCTCGAAACAACGTATATTGAGAGAGCACTAAATCCATGCAATTAGTCATAAGATGGCTCACAATAATTACATTACTCATGGTATCGGCTTGTACTGTTTTAGGCGATAGAGAGTCGCCTGCACCAACTAGCACTGCAGGGAAGTCAAAGCAGGAGAATCTTCATTCGAGTCTAAAAGGCATTGAGGCAATGCTTAATGAGGGTGCCTATCAAAAAGCACAGACAGAATTGAAACTCTTTATACAGCACAATCCAAATCACTCAACAGCTAAAGCTTATTTAAACCAATTAGAAAATAGCCCTTTTAAGCTTTATTCACAGCATTACTTCATCTATAAAATTAAAACTGGCGACACCTTGTCGGAATTATCTGAAAAACACATGGGATCACGTCATCACTTTGTAGGCCTCGCTCGCTACAACAACCTAAAATCCCCAAGTTCAATTCGACTCGGTCAACAAATTAAAATTCCTTCAGACAGCGTAAACGATCATCAGCTTAAGATAATAACTAACGTAGAAAAACTACGAGATAACAAGGAATTGGTAACGGCATTACATAAATTAGCAGAAATCAATATCGAATCCTCTCTATCAGCCAAAATTATAAAGTTGATTGAAAGAACTATTGAGGACCAATATTTAACATTGAAGTCTCCCGAACAGCTAAACAACTTCGAACATGAAATTAAGGATTTGAAAAACAAATCAGTATACCAGTCAGCTTTTTCACCTAACCTAAGTTCAAGAAAAAACTTACGTGATTTGTTTGATGTAAAACAGCTAGTGAGCGATAAAAAGAATGAATTGGCATTAGAGCGTCTTATCGTTGAAGGCAAAAATCTAAAGTCTTTTGAACTTTATCAGGAACTATCTGCTGAGCTTGCAGAATCATTACATCGACAAGCTATTCTTTATTTTCGAAATCACGATTTAGAAGACGCCATTCATTTGTGGGATAAAGTATTATTATTAACTCCAAACCATAATTCAGCAGAACAATATCGTAAACGTGCTACACAAATGAACGTTAAGTTACGGCAAGTTAATTAACCTGAACTCGGGATAATAAAAACCGCTCAATACCTCTATTTTTGCGTCTTACTGCGTTAAACAGACTTAAAATAACCAGTTATTCTTTCGCCTGTTTGCCTTGTTAGCCACAAAACTAGAAGAATTGAAACATAAAGTAGCTATAACTTATTGTTTTTAAGATAGTTAGTCAGTTTATTCAGATTTTCTTATCCCGAGTTCAGGTTAATTAATCCCCAAAATTTAAGATAAAAAAAAAGGCCGGTAACTACCGGCCTTTAAAAATAAAGTATTAATTAGTCTTCTTTCGACTCATCAACTTCTTCAACGATTTCGTCTTCTACAACTTTACGATCAACCAATTCGACGATAGCCATTGGAGCATTATCACCCGCTCGGAAACCGGCTTTGATAATTCTCATATAACCACCTGGGCGATCTTGATAGCGAGGACCAAGTTCGTTAAATAAAAGACCAACAGCTTCTTTAGAACGAGTTCTAGAAAAAGCTAGTCTACGATTCGCTAACGTATCTTCTTTCGCCAATGTGATTAAAGGCTCAGCTACACGACGAAGCTCTTTAGCTTTTGGCAAAGTAGTTTTAATCAATTCATGTTTGAACAATGAAACAGCCATATTGCTGAACATCGCTTTGCGATGACTGCTAGTGCGGCTTAATTTACGTCCGGATTTACGATGACGCATAATAGTTACCTCTTAACAATACGAGCAGCCTACAATAGTACTGCTCTGTTTTATTTATGTTATAAAAGAAACACCGGCTCTAATTAATTTGAGCCGGTGTTTTATTCTCTGTTATACAGAAAATTACTTATCGTCTAATAAACTGCTCGGTGGCCAGTTTTCTAAACGCATACCCAAAGACAATCCGCGTGAAGCCAATACGTCTTTGATTTCAGTCAACGACTTTTTACCTAAGTTTGGAGTTTTAAGTAACTCAACTTCGGTTCTTTGAATCAAGTCGCCAATGTAGTGAATATTCTCAGTTTTCAAACAGTTTGCAGAACGAACCGTTAATTCAAGATCATCAACTGGACGCAATAAAATTGGGTCAATTTCTGGCTCTTTATTTTCTGGTTCAGATTGCTTCTCGTCTTTCAAATCGACGAACGCAGCTAACTGTTCTTGTAAAATGGTCGCACTACGACGGATCGCTTCTTCAGGATCGATGGTTCCGTTAGTTTCAATTTCTAGAACCAATTTATCTAAGTTGGTACGCTGTTCAACACGAGCAGCTTCAACAACATAAGAAACTCGACGTACAGGACTAAAAGATGCATCAACTTGCAAACGACCAATTGGCGCTTCTTCTTCAGCACTGTAACGTACAGTTGAAGCCTCATATCCACGACCACTTGCCACTTTAATATTCATGGCAATCGAGCCATTCTTAGTTAAAGTAGCAATTTTGTGCTCTGGATTAATGATTTCAACGCCTGCCAATCCGGCGATATCAGCGGCAGTTACGTCGCCTTCACCACTTTTTTGTAGCGTTAAAATTGCTTCATCTTTGTCTTCTAAGCGAATTGCCAAGCCTTTAAGATTCAGTAATATTTCAATTACATCTTCTTGTACGCCTTCAATCGTAGTGTACTCATGTAACACGCCATCAATTTCAACTTCAACTACTGCCGCACCAGGCATCGATGAAAGCAAAATTCGACGAAGCGAATTACCTAAAGTATGACCAAAGCCGCGCTCGAATGGCTCGAGCACTACTTTTGCGTGTTTATCGTTGATTTGCTCAACTTTAATTTGTCGCGGTGTCAAAAATTCGTTGACGTTGCCCATAAAAGTCCTGTCCTCTTAAGAATTAGGCTTTACTTGGAGTACAGCTCTACAATCAGATTTTCGTTAATTTCTGAAGGTAGGTCACCGCGCTCTGGAAGTGCTTTAAAAGTTCCTTCCATTTTGCTTTCGTCTACTTCAACCCAAGTAGGTTTATCTCGTTGTGCAGCTAACTCAAGAGCAGCTTTAATACGAGCTTGTGACTTCGATTTCTCGCGAATAGCGATAACATCTGAAGGCTTAACTTGGTATGAAGGAACGTTAACAACCACACCATTAACCATTAATGATTTGTGGCTGACTAACTGACGAGCTTCTGCACGAGTTGCTCCAAATCCCATACGATATACTACGTTATCCAAACGAGATTCTAATAGCTGAAGCAAGTTTTCACCAGTAGCACCGGTAAGACGAGCAGCTTCTTTGTAATAATTTCTGAACTGACGCTCAAGTACACCGTATATACGACGAACTTTTTGCTTTTCACGTAATTGAACACCGTAATCAGACAATCGACCGCGCTTTGCGCCATGTTGTCCTGGTGATTGATCAATTTTACATTTACTTTCAATAGCTCTTACGCCGCTTTTCAGCATCAAATCTGTGCCTTCACGACGTGCTAATTTTAACTTAGGACCACGATATCTAGCCATCTTTAGTCTCCGTAACTAAATTACACGCGTCGCTTTTTAGGCGGACGACAACCATTATGAGGAATTGGAGTAACATCTGTGATGTTAGTCAACTTGAAGCCTGCTGCGCCAAACGCACGAACAGCTGATTCACGACCAGGTCCTGGACCTTTGACGAATACTTCAAGGTTTTTCATCCCCATCTCTTTGACCATAGTAGCAACTCGATCTGCAGCTACTTGAGCCGCGAAAGGAGTGCTCTTACGAGAGCCACGGAAACCTGAACCACCAGCGGTAGCCCAAGCTAATGCGTTACCTTGACGATCAGTCACGGTAACAATGGTATTGTTGAATGAAGCATGGATATGAGCCATGCCATCAACAACGTGTTTTTTAACCTTTTTACGGGTTTTTGCAGGTGTCTTTGCCATTTTTCAAATCCTACTATTAATTCTTTATCGGCTTACGAGGGCCTTTACGTGTGCGAGCGTTGGTTTTTGTACGTTGACCACGAACAGGTAAACCACGACGATGACGAATTCCACGGAAACAACCGAGGTCCATCAAACGTTTAATACTCATGCTAACTTCACGACGTAAATCGCCTTCAACTGTGAATTTAGCAACTTCACTACGAAGAGACTCAATTTGAGCTTCATCAAGATCTTTAATTTTCGCATTAGGCGCAATACCAGCGGCCTCACAAATTTTGAGAGCGCGCGGGCGACCAATGCCGTAAATCGCCGTTAATGCGACTTCGGTATGCTTATGTACAGGAATATTAATGCCAGCAATACGGGCCATCTAACCAAACTCCAATAATGTTGTAACTACCCTTACCTAAAAAGGCGCAATAGGATAGCCGCTAAACTGGTAAAATACAACCAGTTTAATTTGTTCAACAATTAACCCTGACGTTGTTTGTGTCTAGGGTCTTCACAAATCACTCGAACACTACCGTGACGACGAATGATTTTGCAGTTACGGCAAATCTTTTTTACCGATGCACGAACTTTCATAACCTACTCCAAAAGTTTGTCGCTAACCGATTCGATTATCGAATCTGACCGGTAGCGCCGTAATTCTTGAAATTTGCCTTTTTCAAAACTGATTCATAATTGCGTGACATTAAGTGACTTTGAACTTGCGCCATAAAGTCCATAACAACCACAACAATAATCAATAGTGAAGTTCCACCAAAGTAGAAAGGCACTTGAGTGAACAAAATCATGAATTCTGGTAGTAAGCAAACAATACACATGTAAAGTGCCCCTGCCAGGGTTAGCCGCGTCATGACCTTGTCAATATATTTTGACGTTTGCTCACCAGGACGGATCCCAGGAATAAACGCTCCTGATTTCTTTAAATTATCTGCAGTTTCACGAGGATTCATCGTTAACGCGGTATAAAAGAAACAGAAGAAAATTAAACCAATTGCGTAGAGTAAGATGTACAAGGGATTACCAGGTTGCAATTGAACTGTAATGTCACGCAACCAACCCAAGTTTTCGTTTCCTTGACCAACCCATTGCATAATGGAGCCAGGAAACATAATGATTGCAGTTGCAAAGATAGCCGGAATTACACCTGACATATTAACTTTCAGAGGTAAATGGCTGCTTTGTGCTGCAAATACTTTTCTGCCTTGTTGACGCTTAGCATAGTTAACTACAATGCGTCGTTGACCGCGTTCTACCCAGACAACGAAGAAAGTAACAATTAATACCAATGCGGCAATAGCCATCAATGCTAATACGTGAAGCTCACCGGTACGAGCCTGCTCAACCGTGCTGCCAATGGCACCCGGCAAACCTGCTACAATACCTGCGAAAATTAACATTGAAATCCCATTACCAATTCCGCGCTCATTAATTTGTTCGCCTAGCCACATTAGGAACATTGTACCTGTTACTAATGAAACAACAGCGCCAAAGTAAAACGCGAAGTTAGGATTGGGAACGATTCCTGGCAACATGGCTGGTAAATTCATAGAAATACCAACTGCCTGAATGGTTGCTAGACCTAAAGTTAAGTAACGAGTGTATTGATTTAATTTACGACGACCCGCTTCACCTTCCTTTTTCAACTGCTTCATACGATCATCAACATAACCCATTACTTGGATAATGATCGCAGCTGAAATGTAAGGCATGATCCCTAACGCAAACACACTCGCTCTTTCCAAAGCTCCGCCTGAAAACATATTGAACATTGCCAATAAATTTCCAGATTGTTGATCGAGTAACTGCTGTAATACAGCAGCATCAATCCCTGGAACTGGAACAAATGATCCAATGCGGAAAACAATTAAAGCTCCGAGTAAAAACAGCAAACGCTGTTTTAACTCAGAGGTTCCGCTCGTTGTTGATGACGGAGCTTTTGCCATTACGCTTCTACCTTTCCACCAGCGGATTCAATTGCTGCCTTAGCACCTTTTGAAACACGGATTGTAGAGGTTACAGTAACTGCTTTGTTGATTTCACCAGAAAGCATAACTTTAACAAACTCAATATTGTTATTGATAATGCCAGCTGCTTTCAAGCTCAATAAATCGACGGTTTCGCCTTCAACCTTGTTGAGTTCGCCAAGACGAACTTCAGCTGAAACCAATGATTTACGAGAGGTAAAGCCAAATTTTGGTAAACGCTGTTTTAAAGGCATTTGACCGCCTTCAAAACCAGCAGGTACTCGACCACCTGAACGTGATTTTAAACCTTTGTGGCCACGACCAGCGGTCTTACCTAAGGTACTACCGATACCACGACCAACACGTTTACGAGCTTTTTTTGAGCCTTCTGCAGGACTTAAAGTATTAAGACGCATATTAGTCCTCCACTCGTACCATGTAGTAAACCTTATTAATCATGCCGCGATTTTCTGGAGTGTCCAGAACTTCAACGGTATGATTAATACGACGTAAACCAAGACCTGTTAAGCAAGCTTTGTGATTTTTCAATCGACCAATGCTTGAACGAGTCTGAGTAACTTTAATCATTTTGTTAGCCATGATGATTACTCCAGAATTTCTTCAACGGTTTTGCCACGCTTGGCAGCCATCGACTCAGGAGTTGCCATTTTCGCCAAACCCTTAACCGTTGCACGAACGATATTGATAGGATTCGTCGAACCATTGCTCTTAGCCAAAACGTTTTGAATACCAAGTACTTCAAATACAGCGCGCATTGCACCACCGGCAATGATACCGGTACCTTCAGATGCAGGCTGCATGTACACTTTAGACGCACCATGAGCAGCATTTATTGAATGCTGTAACGTGTGTCCGTCTTTAAGCTCTACTTGAACCATATTGCGACGAGCTTGCTCCATCGCTTTTTGAATTGCTGCTGGAACTTCGCGAGCTTTCCCGCGACCGAAGCCAACTTTACCTTTACCATCGCCTACTACTGTTAAAGCAGTGAAAGAGAATATTCGACCACCTTTTACTACTTTGGCGACGCGGTTTACGTTGACTAACTTTTCCACCAGACCTTCGGTGTTGTTCACTTCTTGTCTAGCCATCATTCAACCCTTAAAACTGGAGACCTTTCTCACGAGCCGCATCAGCCAATGCTTTAACTCGACCATGATATTTAAAACCAGAACGATCAAATGCAACGTTTAAAACGCCAGCATCTAATGCGCGCTCTGCTACTAAAGCACCCACTTTAGTCGCGGCATCTACGTTTCCGGTATACTTAAGTTCGCTCTTAACTGCATTCTCTAAAGAGGAGGCTGCAGCTAAAACACGACCGTCTTCACTTGAAATGACCTGTGCATAGATATGACGTGGAGTGCGATTAACGACTAAACGGTTAACACCCAGGTCTTTCATGTGATAGCGCCCAGAAGCGGCGCGACGAATTCTTGCTTGCTTCTTATTCATAACGACGCCCTACTTTTTCTTCGCTTCTTTACGACGAATAGTTTCATCAGCATAACGAACACCTTTACCCTTGTAAGGCTCTGGTGGACGATAACCACGAATATTCGCTGCAACTTGTCCAACGAGTTGTTTATCACTACCTTTAACCACTACTTCAGTGTTTGTAGGAGTTTCAACAGTGATACCCGCTGGGATTTCATAATCAACAGGATGTGAGAAACCTAAAGTTAAACTCAAAACGTTGCCTTTAGCTTGTGCTCTGTAACCAACCCCAACTAACTGGAGCTTTTTCTCAAAGCCTTCACTCACACCTAACACCATGTTGTTGACTAAAGAGCGAAAAGTACCGGCAAACGCACTGGCGTTTTCTGCACCTTCTCGAGGCGTGAAAGTAATCACGTTATCTTCTTGTTTCAGTTCAACAGCTTGATGAAGAGACTGTTCCAAAGTGCCTTTGCTACCTTTTACTGTAACTAAGTTATCAGTAATAGTAACTTCAACGCCTTTTGGAATTAATACTGGATTTTTTGCTACGCGTGACATGACTGACTCCTTAAGAAACGGTGCAAATCACTTCACCACCGAAACCGGCAGCACGTGCAGCTCTGTCCGTCATTACGCCTTTAGAAGTAGAGATGATTGCGATACCTAAACCATTAACCACTTTAGGAAGCTCATCTACTTTCTTATAGATACGTAAACTTGGACGACTAACTCGATGAATTTCATCAATAACAGGACGACCGCCATAATACTTTAGGGCAATAGTCAAAACGTTTTTAACGCCTTCTTGTGCTACTGAAAAATCCGCGATATAACCTTCATTCTTTAATACATTGCAAATATTAACTTTTTGCTTAGAAGAAGGCATTTCAATAGTTTTCTTGCCAGCAGATTGACCGTTTCGAATACGAGTCAATAAATCAGCAATTGGATCTTGCAAACTCATGATGCTCTCCTAACCTTACCAGCTAGCTTTCACTAAGCCAGGGACATCGCCTTTCATAGCATGCTCACGTAATTTGTTACGGCATAAACCGAATTTACGTAAGAAGCCGTGAGGACGACCAGTAACACGACAACGATTGTGCTGACGCACAGGGCTTGCATTACGAGGCAAGCTTTGAAGCTTTATCTGAGCTTCCCATTTTTCGTCATCGCTCTTGTTAGGATCTTTCAAGATCGCTTTTAGTTCAGCGCGTTTTTCAGCGTATTTCGCAACAGTGCGAGCACGCTTCTTTTCACGCTCAATCATAGAAGTTTTAGCCATGGCTTAATCCTTAACTTTTAAGAGGGAAGTTAAAGGCGTCTAACAACGCGCGAGCTTGTTCATTATTCTCTGCAGTTGTAGTAATGGTAATGTCCATACCACGAACCTTGTCTACTTTGTCGTAGTCAATTTCAGGGAAAACGATTTGCTCTTTAATGCCCAAGGAATAGTTTCCACGTCCGTCAAAAGATTTCGGGTTTAAACCACGGAAGTCACGGATACGAGGAATAGCAATTGAAATCAATCGCTCTAAAAATTCCCACATTTTTTCGCCACGCAGAGTTACTTTACATCCAATCGGATATCCTTCACGGATTTTAAAACCAGCCACAGACTTTCGAGCTACGGTTACTACCGGCTTTTGGCCTGAGATTGCGGTCATATCTTTCATTGCATGTTCGATAACTTTTTTGTCACCTACCGCTTCACCCAGACCCATATTCAATGTGATCTTTGTTATGCGTGGGACTTGCATGACAGATTTATACTCAAACTTCTCTTGGAGCTGTTTGACTATAGTGTCTTTGTATAAGTCGTGCAGTTTCGCCATCTTATTTCACCAAGTTTGATTAAATATCAATTTTTTCACCAGAAGATTTGAAAACACGTACTTTGTTTCCATCTTCTAGGGTTTTGATACCAACACGGTCAGCTTTACCAGTCGCGTTGTTAAAAATTGCAACGTTAGAAACGTGAATTGGCGCTTCTTTTTCAACGATGCCACCTTCAACACCCATTTGTGGGTTTGGACGTTGGTGCTTTTTAACTAGGTTCGCGCCTTCAACGATCACTTTTTCACGATCGACAAGAACCTTAGTTACTTTGCCACGCTGACCTTTACTTTTGCCTGCGATGATAATTACTTCATCGCCGCTTTTGATCTTACGCATGCCTAAAGTCTCCTTATAATACTTCAGGAGCCAGAGATACAATTTTCATAAACTTGTCACCGCGAAGTTCGCGAGTAACAGGTCCGAAAATACGAGTACCAATCGGCTGTAAGTTGTTGTTCAGAAGAACCGCTGCGTTACCATCGAAACGAATAATGGAACCGTCAGTACGGCGAACACCCTTACGAGTACGAACGACAACAGCGTTCATTACGTCACCTTTTTTGACTTTTCCACGAGGAATCGCTTCTTTCACACTCACCTTAATTACGTCACCAATGTTGGCGTAACGACGGTGCGATCCTCCCAAGACCTTTATACACATTACTCGACGAGCACCACTATTATCGGCGACATCAAGCATCGACTGCATCTGGATCATCGGTTATCTCCGCATTCAACCCGCATTAATTACCGATAGTCCGGTAAAAAGGACGCGGGAGTATACATTAAATTTTTGAAAAGTCACAGCTTAAAGCTGTGACTACGCATTAATTTGCTGCTTTTTCGACAATTTCAACAAGTTCCCAAGTTTTAGACTTAGAACGAGGACGGCTCTCTACCACTCGAACTAAGTCGCCAATTTGGCACTCATTGTTTTCATCGTGAGCATGTACCTTGGTTGAACGCTTGATAAATTTCCCATATAGAGGGTGTTTTACCTGACGCTCAATCAGCACAGTGATGGTTTTATCCATCTTGTCACTCGTTACTTTACCGGTAAGAGTGCGCTTAACAGTTGCTTGCTCGCTCATTACGATCCCGCCTTCTGATTAAGTACAGTTTTAACTCGTGCAATATTGCGACGTACTTGTTTAAGTTGGTGAGTTTGATTTAACTGACCAGTCGCGTGTTGCATACGTAAATTAAACTGCTCTTTAGTTAGCCCGATTAGCTCTGCATTCAGCTCATCAACGCTTTTTTCACGTAAGTCTTTTGCATTCATTACATCACCGTCCGAGTTACAAAGGTGGTTCTGACTGGCAATTTAGCGGCAGCTAATTGGAAAGCTTCGCGTGCCAGAGCCTCTGGTACCCCTTCCACTTCGTATAAAACACGACCTGGCTGAATTTGGGCTACCCAGTATTCCACACTACCTTTACCTTTACCCATCCGCACTTCAAGAGGCTTTTGAGTGATTGGCTTGTCTGGGAATACACGAATGTATACTTTACCCGCACGTTTCATATGACGAGTCATAGCTCGACGTGCAGCTTCAATTTGGCGTGAAGTTAAACGACCACGAGTTGTAGCTTTTAAGCCAAACTCGCCGAAGCTAACGTTACCGCCCGCAATCGCAACGCCACGGTTACGACCTTTTTGTACCTTACGGAACTTCGTTCTTTTTGGTAATAACATCGTCGTTCCCCTTACTTCTTCTTAGCGCGGGGTGTACGCTTTTTAGGGGCTGGCTTCTCAGCTTCAACTGCTGGTTGCTCTTGACCACCTAAAACTTCACCCTTGAAGATCCACACCTTCACACCAATTACACCGTAAGTAGTGTGAGCTTCAGATGTTGCGTAATCGATATCAGCACGAAGAGTATGCAAAGGAACGCGTCCTTCTCTGTACCACTCTGCTCGAGCGATCTCAGCACCACCTAAACGGCCAGATACTTGAATTTTGATTCCGCCAGCACCAATGCGCATTGCATTTTGTACCGCACGCTTCATAGCGCGGCGGAACATAACACGGCGCTCTAATTGCTGAGCAACGCTATCTGCTACTAATTGTGAATCAAGCTCTGGTTTACGCACTTGCTCAATGTTTACTTGAGTTGGTAAGCCAGTTTTGTTTGATAACTTTTTGCGAAGTTTCTCAATATCTTCACCTTTTTTACCGATCACAATACCTGGACGAGCCGTGTGAATGGTAACGCGTAATGCTTTAGCAGGACGCTCAATTTCGATACGTGAAACAGATGCTGATGCTAGCTCTTTCTTCAACCAACTACGGATGTTGATGTCGCTTTCTAAATTGTCAGCATATTCGCCACGCTCGGCATACCAAGTTGCATTGTGTTGTTTAACAATGCCCAATCGGATACCGGTTGGATGTACTTTTTGACCCATTACCTATCTCCTACTTTTCCGCAACCTTGATGGTGATATGGCACGAACGCTTAAAAATGCGGTCAGCTCTACCCTTGGCACGCGGTTTAATGCGTTTCAATGTTGGGCCTTCGTCTACAAAAACAGTCGAAACTTTTAACTCATCGATATCGGCACCATCGTTATGCTCAGCATTAGCAATGGCTGAATCGAGAAGTTTCTTCATTAAGTCAGCTGCTTTTTTAGGGCTGAATTTCAAAACTTGTAAAGCTTTGTCTACAGGCAAACCACGAATTTGGTCAGCAACCAAACGGGCTTTTTGCGCGGAGATGCGTGCATGTCTTAAAACTGCTTGAGTTTCCATGTTCTTCTCCTGCCTTATCGCTTAGATTTCTTGTCAGCAACGTGGCCTTTGTAGGTACGAGTAGGTGCAAATTCACCTAACTTGTGACCTACCATGTCTTCAGTAACGAAAACAGGAACATGTTGCTTACCGTTATGAACCGCAATGGTTAAACCCACCATTTCTGGTGAAATCATAGAGCGGCGAGACCAAGTTTTAATTGGCTTCTTACTGTTTGCTTCTAAGGCCGTTTCGACTTTCTTCATTAAATGAAGGTCGATAAATGGGCCTTTCTTTAGTGAACGTGGCACAGTTCTACCCTCTGTTATTTCTTGTTACGACGACGAACAATAAGTTTGTCGGTACGTTTGTTACTACGAGTCTTCTTGCCCTTAGTTGGTACACCCCAAGGAGTTACAGGGTGACGTCCACCTGAGGTACGTCCCTCACCACCACCATGTGGATGGTCGACTGGGTTCATAGCAACGCCTCGAACAGTAGGACGAACTCCACGCCAACGTTGCGCACCGGCTTTACCGAGCGAACGAAGCATATGTTCGGCGTTACCAACTTCACCAATGGTTGCGCGACAGTCAGCTAAAACTTTACGCATTTCGCCAGAGCGAAGACGCAAGGTTACATAAGCACCATCACGAGCAACGATTTGCACATAGGTTCCAGCAGAACGTGCGATTTGAGCGCCTTTACCAGGCTTCATTTCTACACAGTGTACTGTTGAACCAACAGGAATGTTGCGCATTGGTAAAGTGTTGCCTGCTTTAATTGGAGCATGATCGCCAGAAACGATTTGGTCTCCTGCAGACAAACCTTTTGGAGCAATGATATAACGACGCTCACCATCGGCATAAAGCACAAGAGCGATGTTAGCACTGCGATTTGGATCGTATTCTAAGCGCTCTACAGTAGCGGCAATACCATCTTTATTACGTTTGAAGTCAACCATTCTGTAGTGTTGACGATGACCACCACCAATATGACGAACGGTGATACGGCCTGCATTATTGCGCCCACCACTTTTGCTTTTCTTGTCAAGCAATGCAGCGTGCGGCTTACCTTTATGCAACTCTGGGTTAACCACTTTGACAACAAAGCGACGACCTGCAGAAGTTGGTTTAGCTTTTACAATAGCCATTATTCAATACCTCTCGCTTACTCGGCGCCTGCGAAGTCAATGTCTTGACCTTCTTTCAGAGACACGTAGGCTTTTTTCCAGTTCTTACGACGTCCGGTCATTGCACCAACGCGTTTGGTTTTACCCTTAACGTTTAATACGCGAACCGAGTCAACTTCTACTTCAAACATTGCTTCTACAGCTTTTTTAATTTCAAGTTTGTTTGCGTCTTTAGCAACTTTAAAAACAAACTGGCCATTTTCAGCATTGATTGTCGCTTTTTCAGAAATGTGAGGTGCTAAAAGCACTTTTGCTAAACGTTCTTGGTTCATCCCAACATCTCCTCGAATTTCTTGATTGCGCCAACAGTCATTAAGACTTTGTCGTATGCAACCAAGCTAACAGGGTCAACCGCTTGTGGATCACGAACGTCAACTTTATGGAGGTTTCGTGATGCTAAGAACAAGTTCTCATCAACATTCTCAGAAACGATTAACACATCTTTTAAACCGTATTCTTTTAACTTAGCGGCTAATTCTTTAGTTTTTGGTGCAGCCACATCGAAGCTTTCAACAACCACTAATCGCTCTTGGCGAACTAACTCAGAAAGGATCGCTTGCATCGCGCCGCGATACATTTTCTTGTTTACTTTTTGAGTGTAGTCTTGTGGTTTTGCTGCGAAAGTTACACCACCGCTGCGCCAGATTGGGCTGCGGATAGTACCGGCACGTGCACGACCAGTACCTTTTTGACGCCAAGGCTTCTTGCCGCCACCACTTACTTCTGCTCGTGTTTTTTGAGCGCGAGTCCCAGAGCGAGCAGCCGCCATATAGGCAACTACAACTTGGTGTACTAACGCTTCATTAAATTCTCGACCAAAAGCAGTTTCAGATACTTGAACTGCACCACTTGCATTATTGCCGGGAATAGATAAATTCAGTTCCATTCGTCTTCCCCTTAGCGTAACTTAACTGCTGGACGAACAATCACATCGCCACCAGTGGCACCAGGAACGGCACCTTTAATTAAAATTAAGTTTCGTTCTGCATCGACGCGTACTACTTCTAAAGATTGAGTAGTTACTTGCTCCGCACCCATATGGCCAGACATTTTTTTGCCTTTAAATACACGACCAGGGGTTTGGTTTTGACCGATAGAACCAGGAACACGATGCGAAATTGAGTTACCGTGAGTCGCATCTTGACCGCGGAAGTTCCAACGCTTGATAGTTCCTGCAAAACCTTTACCTTTTGAAGTACCGGTCACATCAACTTTTTGACCAGCTTCAAACATATCTACTTTAATTTCTCCACCAAGCTCATAGCCTTCAGTAGAGTCTACGCGGAATTCCCATAATCCACGCCCAGCTTCTACACCTGCTTTTTTGAAGTGACCAGCAGCAGCTTTGCTTACGCGAGAAGCTTTTTTGCTTCCTGAAGTCACTTGGATGGCAGTGTAGCCGTCTGTTTCTTGTGTTTTTACCTGAGTAATATGGTTGGCTTCAACTTCAACCACTGTTACTGGAATCGATTCTCCAGCCTCAGTAAATACTCGGGTCATACCGCATTTGCGGCCTACGATTCCGATTGTCATTTTACGGCCCTCTAAATAACGTTATTAATAACGCTTCTAGTCAAAGTCTGTCGGTTTATTGATTACGACAAGCTGATTTGAACATCTACACCAGCAGCTAAATCTAGCTTCATCAGTGCATCAACGGTTTTATCCGTTGGTTCTACAATGTCTACCAATCGTTTGTGAGTACGAATTTCGTACTGATCACGTGCATCTTTATTCACGTGAGGAGAAACCAGTACGGTATAACGCTCTTTACGTGTCGGTAAGGGAATAGGTCCACAAACCTGAGCACCAGTACGTTTCGCAGTGTTCACGATTTCTGCAGTAGACTGGTCAATCAACTTGTGGTCGAAAGCTTTTAGTCGAATTCGAATACGCTGCTTTGCCATCGCAAAGACACTCCAATAGTTAATTTAAATGTCAAAAACCGCCCTCTCAACTTCGTGAGAAACGACAGTTTAACCAGTTCAAGCCCCATGTCAGGCTCGATTTTCCTTGTCGAATCATATAGTTATGATTCGAATGCACGTCATTTAATAGTGTCCTGTCGTGCGGTCATCCATGTCCCTATTTAAGGGGTGCGCAATTATAGAGAAACCAAATGGGATACGCAACTGTTATTCGGGAAAAAGTTAGGGAAGTGTTAGTTTGGTACTTTCGATTAATCTTTAGTTGCTAAATACCTTGGAATATCGGACTGCCAACTTTTGTGGTGGGTAATATAAACTACCCAATAATCTAAATGTGAGGAGTGCTTTGATCTTACATGCCCTACACCAATATGGGTTTGTCCTAAATAAAAGGGATGCTCTCCCATTAAATGGGCTCGGTGGCCTTCAGATTCAAGAAACTCTAGAAATGCTTGCTCTGCAGTATCTGCCCCTCCTGAGATGGCTTCAACATTATTGGCCCAAAATAACGGATAGAAAGAAGGGATTAAAAAGCCTCCTTCCTTTAATCGTTGATTAGCGCCTACGGTAATGGTGTGGCTGACCATACTGTATTTTGTCATCTCTTGAGCTTTTTCTTGTGCAAGTTCAGATAACAGAGGATCACACATTAGCTCAGCGCGTCTTTGGAGATTGGATTTTAAAATAAGGTTACCGAGTTCTCTTGCACCTGGGTCATTGCCACATAACAACAATGATTCGCTAAAAACCGTTTGGCAAAACAAAATAGAAACTAAAAACCCAATAATTCGCATAATTACCTTAATAAATACTATTGCTAACTTATTTATAGCCGGTGTAAAGCCGCTTAAACAAGCGATTTACAAAGATTATGTGAATATTGGCCGAAATTTATTCAATCAGCTATAACTCTTGGCAAAGTTCTAGTGTATAATGCGCGCCTTTCGCGATAAGCGCCCCCGATTTCTTTGATCTTTTTAACCTCTTAGAGAACGAAAATGACTGATTTAGCTAAATACAGAAATATAGGTATTTTCGCTCACGTTGATGCGGGTAAGACCACTACAACTGAGCGTATTCTTAAACTAACCGGTAAAATTCATAAAACCGGTGAAGTGCACGATGGTGCAGCAACAACTGACTTTATGGATCAAGAGCGTGAGCGTGGAATTACAATCCAGTCAGCTGCGACTACTTGTTTCTGGAAAGATCATCGCTTCAATATTATTGATACTCCCGGACACGTTGACTTCACAGTTGAAGTATACCGTTCTTTAAAAGTATTAGACGGTGGTGTGGGTGTATTCTGTGGTTCTGGTGGTGTTGAGCCACAATCAGAAACCAACTGGCGCTATGCGAACGACTCAGAAGTTGCTCGAGTTATATTCGTTAACAAATTAGACCGTATGGGTGCTGATTTTTATCGTGTTGTTAAGCAAGTTAAAAATGTATTGGGTGCCAACCCACTTGTAATGACATTACCTATCGGTATCGAAGACGACTTTAAAGGTGTAGTTGATGTTTTAAACCAAAAAGCCTTTATATGGGATGATTCTGGTTTACCTGAAAACTATGAAGTGGTTGATATCCCAGCCGACTTAGTTGAAAAAGCAAAAGAATACCGTGAAATGCTTGTTGAGACCGCTGTAGAGCAAGATGACGATTTAATGGAAAAATACTTAGAAGGTGAAGAGCCTTCAGTAGAAGACTTAAAACGTTGTATTCGTAAAGGTACGATAAACTTATCGTTCTTCCCTACCTTCTGTGGATCTGCATTCAAAAACAAAGGTATTCAATTAGTATTGGATGGCGTTGTTGATTACTTACCTTCTCCTACCGAAGTTGAACCACAACCTTTAACTGACGAAGAAGGTAACGAAACGGGTGAAGTTGCCACCGTTTCTGTTGATGAGCCTTTCCGCGCATTAGCATTCAAAATTATGGATGACCGTTTCGGTGCATTAACCTTTATCCGTATTTACTCAGGTAAGTTAGAAAAAGGCACGACTGTACTAAACTCATTTACCGGAAAAAC
>JBFHSP010000026.1:0-23291 GCA_041591085.1 Kangiellaceae bacterium
ACGCTGTTGCTTGATGACAATGACAGTCGTCACAAATGGATTAAAGCACAAATATTGTTGGCTTTATTGATGAGTGCAGTCAGTGCGCTTATGTTTGGACTGCTAAGTATGAATGCGGTATTTTCAAATTTATTAGCTATTCCAACTATTAGTTTCATCGTTCTGCCATTAGATTTTTTGTTACTTTTGATCAGCTTGTTTCATGAAACTACTGGAATGGTCAGTCAATCGATTCTAGCGCTCAATGATTTTGTTTTGATTTGGTTAACTGCCTTTTTATTAATTGTAAACGAATCGCTTCCGGCTATTTTTCTTTCTGATATTGAGGCATTTCTTTTATTAGTTTTATTTGTTGGAAGTGCGATTGCAGTCAAATTTCGATTTTATCAACTAATAATCTGGCTATTGAGCAGCGTAGTAATAACTTGGTTAGTTTATTTGAGCACTCAAAGTAGAAAGCAAATTGAAGTGATTTTCTTTGATATAGGACAGGGACAATCAGTTGCTGTAAAAGTTGATAATTCTTGGTGGCTTTATGATTTAGGATTTTATAACCAACATTCTGATCAAACCTCAAATGTTGTTGTTCCTTATTTGCGCCAGAACGGAGTCGATCAATTAGAGGGCTTAATCATTAGTCATAAGGATAGCGATCACGCTGGCAATTATTTGGCTGTAATTGATGAGTTCAAACCCAAAAAACTTATCGTTGGAGAAGTCCTTAATAAGGCTAATGGCGTCCCTTGCGAAGGAAAAACGATTTTTTCTGACTCTTCAACAAGTAAAGCTGTTTGGTACTTTTATCACTTTGCTAGGGCTTCGAAGCAGAAAAGTATCGATAACACGGGAAAACGGAATGATAACTCTTGTATTGCACTTCTGGACTTTCACGGATTTAAGTTTCTGTTTACAGGTGATATTGAAAAAAAAGCGGAACGTTGGTTAATTGACCAGTCTATCGGACCTGTTCATGTAATGACCGTTCCGCACCATGGTAGTTTGACCTCTTCAAGTGAAGAATTTCTCGACTATTTTTCACCACAACTGGCGATTGTTAGTAGTGGATATTTGAATCGGTTTAAACATCCAAGAAAGGAAGTCCAGAATCGTTACAAAGAACTCAATATTGAGTTTATCAACGTTTCTGAAGTTGGAATGACGCGACTTATCACAAGCCAGAACGGTCAAAAAATGAGCGTTGTGTCCCAGCGTAGCGAAAAGCGGAGGTGGTGGCATCATCAATCTAACCAATAGCCTGCCATAATCGCGCATTTGTTAAAAGAGTGTGATAAATTAGCGCAATACTAACTTGGGAGTTTATTGAGTGCTTTTCGATATTATAAAAAATGGCGGCTGGGTAATGTGGCCCATTATTTTATCTTCAATTTTAGCGTTAATTATTTGTATCGAGCGCTTTTGGACATTGCAGCGCAACCGCATCACTCCGAAGCACTTGGTTGCTCAAGTATGGACCTGGATCAAAAACAATCAGCTTGATAAGAAAAAACTCAAGTCATTAAAAGAGTCTTCACCGTTAGGTGAAATTTTAGCCGCTGGCATTGTAAATCATGCGCATGGCCGTGAAACCATGAAGGAAGCTATCCGTGATTCGGGGCGCCAAGTGGTGGTTCGCCTTGAACGTTTTTTAAACACCCTCGGAACGGTTGCTCTCGTTTCTCCTTTGCTTGGATTGTTAGGTACCGTAATTGGAATGATCAAAGTGTTCACTGTTATTACCGTTCAAGGCGTTGGTGATGCCAATGCTTTAGCAGGTGGTATTTCTGAAGCTTTATTAACAACGGCGGCAGGGTTAACTGTTGCCATTCCCGCGCTCATTTTTCATCGTTTTTTTGAAAGACGAGTGGATGAACTTGTGGTGGTAATGGAAGAAGAAGCGTTGAAGATGGTTGAAGTTCTTCATGGCGAGCGCGAAGCGCTCGATAAGTAGGAGCTGGCTGTGTTTAATCGAGCAAAAAAATCGGAAGTATCGGTCAACTTAACACCGTTAATTGATGTTGTATTTTTACTTCTTATTTTCTTTATGGTCTCGACCAGTTTTAATCGAGAAACTCAAATTAAACTTGAGTTACCTACTGCCAGCGGTGATCCACTTGAAGCCACCACCGATATGATTGAAATCAGTGTTGATAATGAAGGTCGTTTTTTTGTTAACGCTAAACCGATTGTTAATACTCAAGTTGAAACCCTGATAAAAGCAATTGAAATAGTCGGGCAAGGTGATAAAAAGCTTCCGGTTGTGATCAGTGCTGATGCAAATGCGCCATATCAAGCCGTTGTTACTGCAATGGATGCTTCTCGTAAAACAGGGTATTTTAACTTCACCATGGCCACTCGGCGACCTCAGGAAGGTGGCCGTTGAGCGAGCGCAAAGGCTGGGCAACTTATAAACGGCTATTTAGCTACACGTTAAAATTTTGGCCAATGTATATTGCCGCATTAGTCAGTACCATTATTTACTCAGTGATTGAAACCGAATTAGTGGCGGGCTTTCAATACATTATTGACGATGCGCTAATTAAAAAAGACGAAACGTTTTTAGCGCAACTGCCATTTATAATTGTACTAGCGGTGCTGATCAGAAGCGTTGCAGGATTTTTTAGTGTTTACTGTTTTGAATGGATTGGTCGCAAAGTCGTTGAAACTATGCGAGTAGAATTATTCGCAAAATACTTAAAGCTACCGATACGATTTTTTGACAAGGAAAGCTCTGGTGATTTAGTTTCAAAAATTACCTTTAATGCTGAAACCGTTACTCAGGCGGCCACGCAAGCTATATCTAATATTTTACGCAGTGGCGGAATTATTATTTATGCCATTATTAAGATGGCAATGATCAGTTGGACCTTGACCCTGATCTATTTGATTACTGCGCCAGCTATGGCTTATGTGGTTAATTTGGCAGCCAAGCGATTTCGAAAAATTAGCCATAAAATTCAAGACTCGATGGGTTTGGTGACTCAAATTTCGCAAGAATCAATCGAAGGGATTAAAGTTGTAAAAACTTTTGGTGGAGAAACTTACGAAAATAAACAATTCTCAGAGGCTGCAGAGTATAACTTTCGTCAATCTTTGAAAATGACTTCCACTAAAGCTCTCAGCTCTTCACTGATTCAGGTGATTGCAGCCGTTGGTTTAGCTTTTGTGTTTTGGATTGCTACTCGCCAATTTTTATCGGGCACTTTCTCTGAAGGTCAGTTTGTCGCATTTTTTATGTTGATTATGTACATCATGAAGCCGCTAAAAGATCTGTCTAACGTCAATAGCGTTTTGCAACGAGGAATTGCTGGAGCTGAAAGTATATTTGAAGTACTCGACCAACAAGAAGAAGTGAGCACAGGTAAAAAGCTTGAGCAAAAGGTCAAGGGAAATATCGAGTTTAATCAAGTGAGTTTTGGTTACGGTGATCAAACCGACTCAGTCTTAAAAAATATTTCTTTATCGATTAAAGCGGGAGAAACCGTTGCTTTTGTGGGTCCATCTGGAAGTGGAAAAACAACATTGACTCATTTGCTGCTTAAATTTTACGATCCTAAACAAGGCAACATCCGTATTGATGGTGAAAACCTATCAGATATTGAACTAGCATCATTACGTTCACAATTTGCTTATGTATCACAACAGGTTGTAATGTTTAATGATTCGGTAAAGGCTAATATAGCTTATGGTCAATTAGCTTTGAAAGACGACCAAGCTTTGGCCGATGCCATCGACCACGCCTATCTTACTGATGTAATTGAAGCGCTAGACGAAGGTATTGAAACTCAAGTGGGCAATTCTGGTGCTCGATTAAGTGGAGGACAACGCCAGCGAGTGTCCATTGCAAGAGCTATTTTAAAAGATGCCCCGATTTTGATTTTGGATGAAGCAACTTCTGCACTTGATAATGAATCAGAAAAGAAAATTCAAAGAGCGCTCGATAATTTAATCCAAGACCGAACTACAATCGTGATTGCTCATCGCCTCTCAACCGTTGAAAAAGCAGATAGAATATTTGTAATTAAAAACGGTGAATTAGTTGAGCAGGGCAAGCATCAAGAATTAATGTTGCTTAACGGTGAGTATCGTCAACTGTATGACATGCAATTTGCTAATTAAATGACATCATCATGAGCTCTGTTATCGAAAAGTTTTGGTATCGAAAATCTTTATTGCATTGGTTATTTCTACCATTACATTTACTGTTAACGAGCTTTGTTTTATTAAAACGATTTTTAGGCAAAGCTACGGCTTATAAAAAAGCAGTGATCGGCGAACCTTTTGTTATTGTTGCCGGTAATATTACTGCGGGTGGCACAGGAAAAACTCCTTTTATTTGTTGGCTGGTTGAGCAGTTTCAAGCACGCCATATATCTGTTGGTATTGTCAGTCGTGGATATGGCGGTAAATCGGAATGCTATCCTTTACAAGTAACCTCTAAAGTTAACGCAAGCGAGTGTGGTGACGAACCTAAAATGCTCTCAGATAAATTGAGTGTTCCAGTAGTTGTTGCGCCGAACCGTCAATCAGCAGTGAATCATTTAAAAGCACAATTTCAACCAGATGTTGTGATCAGCGACGATGGACTGCAACATTATGCAATGCGAAGAGACTTTGAAATTTGTCTGATAGATGGTTATCGGTTTTTGGGAAATGCATTGTTGATGCCTTTTGGCCCATTAAGAGAAACAAGAAGTCGATTAAATTCAGTTGATTGGATAGTGCAAAATAGTGGTAAGCAGGCATTTGAACATTACTTTTCGATTAAGCCAGCGTTTTTAGTCAATCTAAAAACGCACGAACGGATCGATATCAAAAGCCAAAGTGTACCATTTAAAGTTTGTCACGCTGTTTGTGGACTAGGCAATCCAACAAAATTTAAAAAAACGTTAGAAGAGTTAGATTTGAGTTTTGATTTGAAAACTTTTTCCGATCACCACTCATTTAGTGAAAAAGATTTTAATTTTGATTCAGAACATGCAGTTGTGATGACCGAAAAAGACGCGGTAAAATGTTTTGAGTTTGCAAAAGAGAATTGGTGGTATATTTCTATTCAACTCGAGTCAAATCAAGCGTTAAAGAATGCGTTTGAAAAGTTGGTTGTAACAATAGAACAATCTCGCCGCCATGATTGTAACGTGGAGCTAACATGAAAAAGCAATTATTAGAAATATTGGTTTGTCCCAATTGCAATGGAAAACTTAAATTAACCAGTGATGAGACATCGCTGGTTTGTAGTTACGATAAGCTATGTTTTGTAATAGTTGATGGTATTCCACATATGCTTGCTGAGGAGGCCAAAACCTTGTCATTGGAAGAGTACGAACAGCTAAGTTTTAAGTAAAAAGGTGTAAACATGAGCGCTTTTAAAGTTGTTATCCCAGCAAGAATGCAATCAACTCGATTACCCAAAAAGCCATTAGCTATGATCAATGGAAAAACCATGATCGAACGTGTAGTTGCTCAGGCAAGATCTTCAATGGCGGAAGAAGTAGTGGTAGCAACCGATCATCCAGAAATTAAATCGGTGGTTGAAAGTTTTGGTGGCCTGGCGGTTTTAACGTCGCCCGATCACCAATCCGGTACTGATAGACTTTATGAAACTGTCCAAATAATGAATTGGGCGGATGAAACTGTTATTGTCAATGTTCAAGGTGACGAACCTTTTATTCCTCCTCAAACCATTAATCAAGTTGCACAGTTATTACAGCCAATCGATCGCCAAATGGCTACGTTATGTACGCCGCTTATTTCTGAAGAGCAAATTGCTGATCCAAACCTTGTAAAGGTGGTCAAAACTCATGGCCAACAAGCGATTTACTTTTCTCGTTCGGTCATTCCTTTTCATCGAGATCCAAATGAATCCATTGCTGAGCATCGTTATTATCGACATTTAGGTATTTACGCTTATCGAGCGGGTTTTTTAGGCCAATTTGCACAATGGCAGCCATCATCGCTTGAACAAATGGAAAAGCTAGAACAGTTGCGGGTGTTAGAAAATGGCGAGAAAATTTTTATTGATGTGATAGAGCAAGCTCCACCGCATGGTGTTGATACTAAGGCCGATCTTGAAAAAGCCATTCAATGGGCACAGCAGTTAGAAAACTGATCCCGTAGTTATTCGAAAAGCGCGTCAAGTAATTCTTCGGAATGTTTGAGTGATAACTTTGCCGGCCAATTTTTAGGATTTTCACCAGGTACAATGTAACCCCATAATGCAGCAATGGAATACATATTGGCAGCATTGGCGGCAATAATATCGCGTTCATCATCTCCAATATAGACACAACCGCTAGGATCTAAGTTGAGTGTTTTTGCAGCATTTAATAAAGGAAGAGGGTGCGGCTTTTTCTCTGCAAATGTATCACCACTAAATATTACCGAAGCTCGGGTTTCTAGTTGCAGTTGCTTCATTAATGGTTGGGTTAAAAAGTCCGGTTTATTGGTAATAATTCCCCAGGGTGTGCCTTCTGCTTCTAGTCGGGTAATCAGCTCTGCAATACCAGAAAAAAGCTGAGTGTCTTTAACTAATCGGCGTTGATACAGAGTTAATAACCGAGTTCGCAAAGTTTCGTATTCTGGATGATTTGCATCAATTCCAAAGCCTAATGCAATTAAACCAGGTGCGCCTTTAGATACAAAAGGACGAATAGTTGAAAGAGGTAAGCTTGCTTTACCTTGACTTAGCAGTACTTGATTTAATGCAAACCCTAAGTCTAATGCGGTGTCAGCAAAGGTGCCATCTAAATCGAACAGTACGGCGTCGAATTTACAACGTTTTTTACTCATAAATTCTTATTTAAACCGAACTGTTTTTATAGTGACATAAGTAATTGACATCAAGATTACTTGAGTCGAGCCAATAGTTTTTAGTGAGTGGATTGTAATGCATTCCAGTCGATTTAATTAAACTAAGATTGGCATTTCGAGCCGCGCGGTCAAGCTCCGACGGTTTGATAAACTTCGCGTATTCATGAGTGCCTTTTGGGAGCATGTTCAGAATATACTCTGCACCGACAATGGCAAATAAAAAGCTTTTTGGATTTCGGTTAAGTGTTGAAAAAAACACATCAGCATTTGGTTTTGCTAAAACCGAACATGCTTTTATAATTGAACTAGGATCGGGTACATGTTCAAGCATTTCTAAACAAGTCACTACATCAAATGAGTTCGGG
Organism: Kangiellaceae bacterium; assembly: GCA_041591085.1. Lineage (GTDB taxonomy): Bacteria > Pseudomonadota > Gammaproteobacteria > Enterobacterales > Kangiellaceae > Pleionea. The sequence goes on from JBFHSP010000026.1 coordinate 7,173, forward strand.
CGTTGTTCAGCTAGCTCTTCAGCGGTAATTTTTATATATTCAACTTGTTGCCCTGATTCTAATTGATGCAGCTTTGCAACTGATAACGGAGCTTCACCCATATCTATTCCAACGACCTCTGCACCTAGTTGAGATAATGCATCGGCAACAATACCTCCACCGCAGCCAACATCTAAAATGCGTTTTCCTTTTACGCCTTTACAGGCTTTTTCTATAAATTCAATTCTCAAAGGATTGATGTCATGCAGTGGTTTGAATTCTGAGTTTTTGTCCCACCACCTTTCTGCTAAGTCTTCGAACTTTTTAATTTCGGCGTAATCAACATTGGCTGTATTTTCATGTGACATGGTCAGAAGTTCCGCTTATGAGTGAGCAATTTTTTGTTGCCAGTTTTTAGCTGTTTGGATCAATGATTTTTCATCAAGTTTTATCAGTTCTCTATTTTCAAGCTGTAACTGACCTGCGACCCAAACGTGGCTTACCTGTTCGCGAGTTGCAGAGTACACCAATTGAGACACAGGATTATAAACAGGTTGAGTGGCAATATCATCTAAGTTAATCGCTATAATGTCGGCTTCTTTCCCAACTTTAAGCGAGCCAATTTTATTTTCTAATCCAAGCGCTTTTGCTCCGCCAATTGTTGCCGACTTTAAAATATCGAAGGCATTAAAACTTTGTGCATTTTGAGAGCCTACTTTTGCTAGAAGTGCGGCTGATTTCATTTCGCCTAGCATGTCGAGATCGTTATTACTTGAGCTACTATCTGTTCCAAGTGCAATATTGACGTTATGTTGCTGCAATTGCCAAGTAGGGCAGATACCACTAGCTAGCTTCATATTTGACTCTGGGCAATGGATAACATGCACACCGTTTTCTTTGACTATACGAATATCATCATCGTTTAGATAAGTCATATGAACAGCCATAAAGTTTGGTGACAATAAACCAAGTTGATGCAATCTTGCTAAAGGGCGCTCACCGGTTTCTTTAATCGCTTGCTCAACCTCAAATTGAGTTTCGTGAACATGCATCTGAATAGTCAAATCGAGCTCTTCAGCTAAGGTAGCTATTTGCTCCAATGGTTTGTTAGATACGGTGTAAGGTGCATGGGGTGCAAAACTAAAACTTAAATTAGATTGACCTTTAAATTCATCAAATACTTCAAGACCTTTGTGAATGTATTGGTCGGCATTGTCCGCCCAAGCGGTTGGAAAGTCGATAACGGTAAGGCCAACATTAGCTCTTATGCCAATGCTCGAGGCGACTTTGGCTAAAGCGTTTGGCATAAAATACATATCGCTGAAACAAGTGGTGCCGCTTTTTAGCATTTCAGCTATAGCCAGTTGGCTGCCTTGAGTAACAAACTCTTCGCTGACCCATTTGGCCTCAGCAGGCCAAATATGATTTTGCAACCAATCCATCAGAGGCAAATCATCGGCGAAACCTTTTAACAAATTCATCGCCGCGTGAGTATGGGTATTAATGAAACCCGGTATTAGCAGGTGATTGTCGAGTTTGTGAACATTTTGTGCGTGATACTTCTTAATCAGTTCGTGATTTGGCGCTACATCGATGATTTTTCCATTTTTGATCGCAACGCCGCTATTAGATTGGGTATCTGGACTTTCTCCAACTGGTTCACACCAGCGCGCTAAAATTAGAGTATCTACAGTGATGGTCATAAGCATTTGGGATAATTTTTAGTTGAGAGATTATAACAAAATCAAGTCAATTGATTGGATTAAATTTCTATTCGAACTGCTGGTTATTTTTGTCAGCAAAAAACACTTACTTATCGGAATTTTTTACAAATAGCTGTTCGCCCAAACGGCCTAATATGATAGAATACGCGGCTTGTGCAAGGATTAATCAAAATATAATAACTGTTTGATAACAAAGGTTTTTTTACTGTATGGGTGAGTTCGCAAAAGAAGTCCTTCCAATTAACATTGAAGATGAGTTAAAGAATTCCTATTTAGACTACGCCATGAGCGTTATTGTTGGGCGAGCATTACCCGATGTTAGGGATGGATTAAAGCCGGTTCACCGACGCGTACTTTATGCGATGAACGTGTTAGGGAACGATTTTAACAAGCCCTATAAAAAATCGGCTCGTGTTGTTGGTGATGTTATCGGTAAATATCACCCTCATGGTGACACGGCGGTTTACGACACAATTGTTCGTATGGCACAGCCATTTTCTCTACGTTATATGTTGGTCGATGGACAAGGAAACTTTGGTTCTGTAGACGGGGATTCTCCAGCGGCGATGCGTTATACCGAAGTTAGAATGGCAAAAATTGCACATTCTTTACTGGCCGATCTTGATAAAGAAACCGTTGATTTTGAAGAAAACTACGATGGCAGTGAAAGTGAGCCAAAAGTTTTACCAACCCGAGTGCCTAGCTTATTAGTAAATGGCTCTTCAGGTATTGCTGTCGGTATGGCAACCAATATTCCGCCACATAATTTAACGGAAGTGATTAGCGGTTGTTTAGCGTTAATCGATAACCCGGATATTGAATTGCCTGAATTAATGGAGCTCATTCCGGGGCCTGACTTCCCAACCGCCGGAATTATCAACGGTAAGGCTGGTATCTTAGAGGCCTATAGAACCGGTCGAGGACGTATCTATATTCGCGGTCGTTCGCACATTGAGACCGATGATAAATCGGGTAAAGACAGTATTATCGTGACCGAGCTTCCTTATCAGGTTAACAAAGCTCGTTTAATTGAAAAAATTGCCGAGTTAGTTAAAGACAAAAAGATTGAAGGGATCACCGGATTGCGCGACGAGTCAGACAAAGACGGAATGCGTATGGTGATTGAATTACGTCGTGGCGAAGTGCCCGATGTTGTATTGAATAACTTGTATTCACAAACACAATTGCAGTCGGTGTTTGGTATTAATATGGTTGCTCTTGAGAACAACCAACCGCGTATTTTTAACCTTAAAGATATGCTAGATGCTTTTGTAAATCATCGTCGTGAAGTGGTTACTCGTCGCACAGTGTTTGAATTGCGTAAAGCGCGAGAAAAGGCTCATGTATTAGAAGGCTTAGCCATTGCTTTAGCTAATATCGATGAAGTGATTGAGCTAATTAAAGCCTCGCCTAGTGCTGCGGAAGCTAAACAGAGGCTTATCGAAAAGGGATGGGAACCAGGTCAAGTGGTAGCCATGCTTGAAAGATCGGGCACCGATGCTTGTCGTCCAGATGGGCTTGATGAAGCTTATGGTTTTGTTGATGGTCTTTATCATTTATCGCCAGAACAAGCTCAAGCTATTCTTGAGTTGAGACTGCATAAATTAACCGGTCTTGAGCATGAAAAGCTGATTGCCGACTATCAAGATTTATTGGCGTTAATTGCAGAGCTTTTAGCTATCTTGGCTAGTAACGAGCGACTTATGGAAGTGATTCGTGAAGAGCTGACTCAAATTAGAGATGAGTTTGGTGATGAAAGACGGACAGAAATCACCAATAGTAGTGCCGATTTATTAATGGAAGATTTAATCACCGAAGAAGATGTGGTGGTCACTTTATCTCATGAAGGTTACGTCAAATATCAGCCATTAACCGACTATGAAGCACAGCGTCGTGGTGGTCGAGGTAAATCGGCGACTAAAATGAAAGATGAAGATTTCATCGAAAAATTATTGGTATGTAACACTCACGACACCATTTTGTGTTTCTCAAGTCGCGGCAAAGTTTATTGGTTAAGAACTTTTGAATTACCACAAGCCAGCCGAGGCTCTAGAGGTAAACCCATTGTTAATGTTCTTCCGCTAGAAAAAGAAGAGCGTATCACCAGTATTTTGCCAATTCGTGAATACGATGAGAATCAATTTGTATTTATGGCGATGGCATCAGGCACGGTTAAGAAAACTTCATTAGAGCAATTCTCTCGACCTCGCAAAGGCGGGATCATTGCCGTAGATTTAAATGACGATGACGAGTTAATCGGTACCGTGATCACTCAAGGCTCTGATCAGCTAATGTTGTTTAGTGACGCTGGCAAAGTGATCCGTTTTGATGAAAATGATGTACGCGCTATGGGGCGTACTGCCCGCGGGGTTCGCGGTATGCGTTTAGGAGACGGACAGCGCATTGTGTCGTTAGTGTTGGTTGATGAAGGCTGTGACATTTTAACGGCTACGGTTAATGGTTATGGTAAGCGAACTTCGATGGAAGAATATCCAATTCGAGGTAGAGGTGGCCAAGGTGTAATTTCCATCATTGCATCAGAACGAAACGGAAACGTGATTGGCGCAGTACCATGTATTGAAACCGACGAAATCATGTTGATCACAACTAATGCGACATTGGTCAGAACTCGCGTTGGTGAAGTTCGGGTTATGGGGCGAAATACGCAAGGTGTTCGCTTAATTAAACTTGATGAAACCGATAGTTTAGTCGGGCTTGAGCGAATTGAAGAGCTTGAGGGGGAAGAAGATGAAGTTGGCAATGGGGACGTCAGCGAAAATGGCGAAAACGTTCAAGTCGATGAATCCAACGAGTAAGCAGTCAGTTAAGGGAACCGAAAGGTTCCCTTTTTGATTAAACCCCAAATGTTTGCTGACAATCAGCTATCAGTTAATCGTTATTTAAAATTACATTCATGAGAATTGAAATGAAAAAATCTTGGCCTCCTTTTAATTTCAGTGCGGGTCCTGCCATGCTGCCAAAAGAAGTGATGGAAAAGGCACAATCTGAGTTTTTAAATTGGAATGGTACTGGCTTGTCGATCATGGATTTAAGCCATCGAGAAGATGCGTTTATCGGGATTGTAGAAAAGGCAGAAGCCGATTTAAGACAATTACTATCCATTCCAAACGACTATGCCGTTTTATTTTGTGCTGGTGGTGCGAGCTTTCATTTCTCACAAATTCCGTTAAATTTTTTAAAGAATAAAGCGGCCTATGTAGACTCAGGGATATGGGGTAACAAGGCTGTTAAAGAAGCACAAAAATACGGAAAGGTAGATGCTTGCTCTGTTCTTAAAGACGTTAATGGCAAATGGCAAATAGAAGACGAATCAAACTGGATTTTTGAATCAAGCGACCAATACGATTATGTCCATTTTACGCCTAATGAAACGATTGGCGGTGTTGAGTTTTTGCAAAATCCTGAGTTTGGTCGTGGTAAATGGGTCGCTGATATGTCATCCAATATTTTGTCTAAACCCATCAATATTACCGATTACGGGATGATTTATGCCGGAGCTCAAAAAAATATTGGGCCTGCTGGGCTTTCAATAGTTATTGTTAAAAAAGAGTGGCTCGAATCAGGGGCAAACCCATTAACGCCGAGTTTGCTTGATTATCGAGTGTTGGCCGAAAATCAAAGTATGTACAATACGCCACCCACCTATTCATGGTATTTAGCGGGTTTAGTGTTTGATTGGATTATCAATCAAGGCGGTATATCTGTTATGGAGGATAGGGCAAGCAAGCGTTCGAATACACTTTATCAATTTATTGATAACTCAGATTTTTATCGGAATCCTATCGCTTTTTCATGCCGTTCAAGAATGAATATTCCGTTTACTCTTAAGGATGAGTCGGTAAATGATAGGTTTCTTAAGCAAGCTCATGAGGCTGGTCTAGTTGCATTGAAGGGGCATCGAAGCGTAGGTGGAATGCGGGCTAGCCTTTATAATGCTATGCCAGAGGCAGGAGTCTCTGCTTTAGTTGAGTTTATGCAATGGTTTGAGATGAAAAACGGATAAATAGAAAATAATTCATTATCCGTTAATCGCGAAAAACTCTTCTTTTGTAACAAAGTTCGCATTTGGATTGGTATTATTTACCTGAGATAAGGTAAAACAGAGTTGTATAATCAGTCTTCCTGTACGCTTTGGTAGTAACAATGCATAAGTTAGTTTCTTTAGGTATGTTCGCGGCACTTATTGGTTGTCAATCGAATCATTCAATTGATGGAAGCCAAGAAGATGCCTCTCTTAGTAATGACAAGTCCCCTCAAATAATCTGCTCATCAACCCAAGTCAGTGACATTTGGAAGTTAGAGCCTATGCTCACTAAAAAAGGTTTAATACGTGCTGAAATGGATGTTGATGAAAAAGAGCAAGTGATTAAAGAATATATTCGTAACAAAAATGCCGCGCATGAAAATTGCGCAAAGAGGTCTAAATGATGTTAAAAAATAGATTAGCTCAATTAGTGAGCTTAGTTTTAGTTTGTGGCGGTGCTTATGCTTCGCAATCAGTCAAAAGCGATGACTCATACTCACTAAGAGATGTCGGTGTTATTAATGAAGAGCGTATTGTTTATTGGCTAACTAAGCGCGGCGAATTGGCTTATGATGCGACAGAGCAAGAAAAGCGACAAGCCGTAGCTCAGTTTACAAGAAACTCAACCGCTCACTCTCTACCTAAATCTATCCAACATTTAGAAGGACAGGCCCAAAAAAGAGCTGAAAAGAGTGAATTTAAATCAAGAAAAAATGCGAATAAAACGGTTAAAGTTTTTTCAGTTCTGATCGATTTTCCCAATTTGAGATATAACAATAATGGTTTGAGCTCAGGTGATACGGCGATGTATTACGCAGATTACAACGTTGCTCATTATCAAGATTTACAGTTTTCTACTACGGGTTATGAAGGGCCTTCTGGACAAAACTTAATGTCTGGCTATCAGTTCTATCAGGCAGAATCAGGCAATAGTTTTTTCTTCACTGGAGAGACTTTTGGTTGGGTAACCGCAGATAATAACGCTGCGCATTATGGTGGAAATGATCCTGACAATAATGACAATGACCTAGCGGTTCCTGATTTAGTCACAGAAGCTGTCAACAAAGCGTTTACAGCCAATCCAAACTTAAATTTAGATGATTATGATATTGAAGATCCCTATGATCGCGACGGAGATGGCGATTTGAATGAGCCTGATGGATTTATCGATCATGTCATGATTTATCACTCTAGCATCGGAGAAGAAGCCGGCGGTGGCAACCTAGGGGATGATGCGATTTGGTCACATCGATTTGTAGTTAATTCGACGGGGAATTTTAATACCATGGGGGCAGCGATTGGTTCCTCTGGAAAAAGAGTATTCGGTTATACGGTTCAGCCCATCGATGCGGCAGCGGGAGTTGTCGTCCATGAGTTCGGTCATGATTTAGGACTACCGGATTTTTATGATACGACCTATGAAGGCAATGGATCGCCTGTGGCCATGTGGTCAGTGATGGCAAGTGGTAGTTGGGCCGGGTCGCCTTCTGGGACTCAGCCCGTTGGATTTAGCCCGTATGGTAGAGAGTATCTACAAAATAAATTTGGCGGAGACTGGATTGATCAAGTTGAGGTTGATTTTTTCGAACTTAATAATGGTGATCAAACTCATGATTTGGTGCAAGCGACCGATCATACTTCTCCAATTAACCAAATCCGAGTTAATGTTCCGGGCCCAATTGAACCCTTTTCAAATCCTTACACTGGCGTTTATCAATATTACTCTGGCCAAGGACACGATCTCACAAACAAAATGCAGTTTGAACTCAGTCTACCAAGTGCTAGCTCAATTTCAATGACTATGAAAGCACATTGGGATATCGAGAAAGATTGGGACTTAGTTATGATCAAAGTGAATGGTAACCCCATTCCTGGAAACTACACGACTGCAGTCAATCCGTACACTGGCCAATATGCATTATATTCAGATGTTGCTCATTACCTTTCAGATAAGTCCTCTCTTATTTCTGGCGCAGAAGGATCAGAAGGTTGGGTTGGTTTAGCCTATGACTTAAGTTCATTTTCGGGGCAAGTTATAACGGTTGAGTTTGAGTATCGTACCGACTCAAATACTGGCGGGTATGGGTTTGCTGCCGATGATATAGAAGTTATGGCTGACGGATCTCAAGTTGCTTTCGATGGTGCAGAAACGGAAAACGCTACTACTTTATTAGGGTTTCAAAGGGCGACAAACAGTTATACTGGAATTGCACAAAATTACTACATTCAATTAAGAAGCCATAATTCGGTGGATGCTGGGCTTGCTACTCGTTCGTATCAGCGCGGAGTTGTTCTTTGGCTTAGAAATGACGCTTATAGCGATAATGACAGCAGCGAACATCCTGGCTACGGTTTGTTATCGGTCATCGATGCAAACTTAACAACCTCTTCAGGTTCCAATACAACTCAACTAAGAGATGCTGCGTTTACGCAAACCGGACAGTCTCTATTTAGAGATACTACTGATTATAGTAAACCTGCTTCACCAGAAACCGGCGTAGTGTTAGTCGCTAACGGCTTAGAGATGGAGGTCTTATCACAAGCTTCAGACTCTTCTTCGACTTCGGTTAATATTCGAAAAGTAGCTTTGCCATTGAGTTCAAGTTTTAGTTATTCATTCACTAACACAACCGTAAGCTTTGTTAATACAACCTTGGGAGGTGATGGTGCAAAAAACTATTTATGGAATTTTGGTGATGGCAATGAAAGTACCGATGTACAACCTACGCATACCTATGCGGCTGAGGGTGTTTATTCGGTAACTTTAACCGCGACTGATGAGAGTTCTAATGTTCACTCCGTGACTCAAGAGGTTGTGGTTGGCACTTTACCTTCTGCTCAATTTACTACTTCGATTAATAACTTAACCGTGACTATTACCAACAGTTCAACAGGTGGTTTTGGTACTGCAACTTATAGCTGGAGTTTTGGTGATGGTAATTCAAGTTCAACTTCTGCTCCAACTCACACTTATGCGAGTGCAGGTACTTATACGATTGTTTTAACTATGACTGACTCTCTAGGCAACACCAGTACAAGTAGCCGTTCAGTGACAGTTACTGCTCCCTCTTCTGGTGGTGGCGGTGGTAGTCTGTCATTCCTAACTTTATTGGCTCTTTTAGGGTTATCAAAGAGAAAATGGAAATAAGTAGATTGTTTGATAAAAACCGCTGAATTCAGCGGTTTTTTTTTGTTACAGTAAATCAAAGTCTTGTGGAGAATTAATATGTCTGGTCCCCTTAAAGGAATTAAAGTTGTCGATTTAAGCCGAATTTTGGCGGGGCCTTGGGCAACTCAATGTTTAGCTGATTTTGGAGCGGATGTTATTAAAATTGAACAGCCGCAAAAAGGTGACGATACCCGCCATTGGGGGCCTCCTTTTGTTACAAGAGGAAACTCCCAAGATGCCGCTTATTTTTTGTCGGCCAATAGAGGAAAAACTTCCTTAGCGATTGATTTCACGACCGAGGCAGGGCAGCGACAGATTATTGAACTGGTAATGGGCGCTGATGTTTTGGTTGAAAATTTTAAGGTAGGAGGTTTAAAAAAATACGGGTTAGATTTTGACTCTCTAAAAAAAATAAATCCTAGGTTGGTTTATTGTTCAATCACGGGCTTTGGACAAACCGGACCTTATGCATCACAGCCGGGTTATGACGCGATCATTCAAGGAATGGGCGGGTTAATGAGTATTACCGGCATACCTGAAGGCGAAGCCGGAGCTGGTCCCCAAAAAGTGGGTGTGGCCGTGGCTGATTTAATGACGGGCATGTATGCGGTGAGCGCTATTTTGGCGGCTTTAATTCATGTATCAAAAACAGGAGAGGGGCAGCAGATTGATCTTGCTCTTTTCGATACGCAAGTAGCGTGGCTTGCCAATCAAAACTTAAACTATTTGGTGACAGGTGAGCCGCCAAAGGCATGCGGTACTTCTCATCCAAATATTGTTCCTTATCAGGCTTTTAAGGCAAGTGATCAACACTTCATGTTGGCGGTGGGTAATGACAGGCAGTTCTCAGACTTTTGTCATGTGATAGGTAAAATGAATTGGGCAAAACAGCCTCGCTTTAAAACCAATGCAAATAGAGTCGAAAATAAAAAAGAGTTAGTTTCATTGGTTTCAGAAATACTCGAAAGTAAGCCTGCTGCCTATTGGATCAATGCATGCCAGTCTATGAATATTCCTGCTGGACCTATTAATAACCTAAAACAAGTTTTTCAAGATCCTCAGATAAAAGCACGAGAAATGCTGTTTGAGCTAAAAGACGATGATGGTCATGCGATTCCACAGGTTGCGAATCCTGTGAAGTTTTCCCTTACCCCAATTTGTTACTCAAAGTCTCCGCCAAAGTTAACTCAAGAAGACAAATAAACTTTAAAAACAAGTTGTTATAAGAACACAGCAAATCGTTAAGTTTTGACTACAATTAGTTTTTAAGCCTCAATAATCTTTTAGTGAGGCTTAAGTTGAGCTGGATTTGGTCGATATCAACTTTGCAAAGCTCATAACAAATACAAGAATGTTCTATCTGGAGATATCTGTGGCGTATTCCAAGTCATTAAAAGCAAAACTTATTATTTCAATCGCAGGATCGTTGTCGTTGCTCTTGATTGCAACCGGTATTTGGCAGGCGCGAACTTATACTTCTAATGTTCAAAGTAAGATTTCTGCTGAAATTACCGAGCTGATTTCAATTAAAGCTGAAGAAGTAAAAAGCTTTTTTGTGGAAAGAGGCAGAGTTTCAACCGTCTTTTTAAGTGATCCACGAGTAGTAAACTGGTTAAAACAACACAATGTACGCGGATCTGAGCTATCAAATGATGAGCAATACCAACAGATCCATAGCGCTTTTAATACGATTGTCGATGCCGATTCAACGATAAAATCTATCTTTTTTGGTTCGGCCAAAACTTTCGAATATTTCTATGAACAAGGTAGGGTGGGTGTAGCTTTAAGTGGTGATGAAGCTGGAGATGTAACAAAAGGCTATTTTACTAATAAAAGACCTTGGTGGCACGAAGCTGTCGCAAAAAATAAACTCTATTTAACTTCACCGCAAGTAGATGCAACAGACAAAACTGTTTCATCGGTTTTGCAAATGCCAATCAAAACAAAAAGTAATGAGCTTCTTGGAATAGGTGGCGTTGATATCTTGATTGGTACCGTCGGGGAGCTAGTTAATGAAATCAGATATCAAAATCAAGGAGCCGGGTTCTTATTAAATGAGAATCAACAAGTTGTCTATTTTGCAGGTGACAATGGCAAGTTGGAACTTAACCAAAATTTATCAGAGTTTGACTCGGTTTACTCAGAAAGCTCAGGTTTTAATGAACTAAGTCGACTATTACAAAGAAATCAAAAGTTAGCGGGGCATTCTGTCACCTGGAATAGCAAAGAGTATTTGGTTTTTTCTGTTCCCGTTAACTCTCAAGTTCCCGACTTTAGCTGGACTTTAGGGTTACTAATACCTATTGAAGTGGTATCTACGCCGGCTATTCAAGCCATGTTTTGGGCAATAGGGATTATTTTTGCTATTGTCATTGCAGTAACGATGATCACTATTTTTGTAGCAAGACAGATCACCAATCCTATTGTTAGTGTCGCTAATAGTATGGAAGAAATAGCACAAGGAGAAGGTGATTTAACGAAGCGTTTGAAAGTAGATTCTAACGATGAAGTAGGTGAATTGGCTTCTCAATTCAATCAATTTATCGACAAAATTCAAGTGTTGATAAAACATGCTTCTACTGCTTCTGATAGGGTTGTAGATACCGCTGATAGAGTTTCATCAACGGCTTCTGAGCTCAATCAAGAAATGATACATGAACAAAGTCAAATGCAAACAGTGGCGCATTCAGTTTCTTCAATGAAAGAAGCGAGTCAAGATATCGATCAATTAACCAGTCAAGCCGTTGAAGTCGTTGATAATGTGAGTAAATCTGTACAGCTTGTTTCTGAAAACTCAAAAAAGACTCAAACCGTTATCTCTGAAATATCTAAAGCGATAGAAAATGCAACTCGATCAGTAATGAATTTAAACTCAGACGTTGAGCAGATAGGGGCAGTACTTGATGTGATTAAAACCATAGCCGAGCAAACGAACCTATTAGCATTGAATGCGGCAATAGAAGCTGCTCGAGCTGGAGAGCAAGGTCGAGGATTCGCAGTGGTTGCTGATGAAGTACGAGTGCTAGCTACAAGAACCCAAGAATCTACCAATCATATCCAACAGACCGTCGAGAAACTACAAAGCGGCGCCAAAGAAGCGCAATTAGCCATGGAGTTGAGTAACACTGTGAGCTCGAAAGGCGTTGATCAAATGAATACCGTCATGTCAGAAATCGACTCAATTCATAATTCAATGCGGCAAGTTAGCCAGCTCAACTTTAATATTAGTGAGTCTACTTCACAACAAAACAAGGTGTCGAGTGAGGTAGAACATAGTCTAGAGTCGATTAATCGCTTGATTCAGAAAATGGTCGAGCATGCAGGTTTAATGGATGCAGATTCTCATACTCTGAACGATATTGCCTCTGAATTATTAGAGATTGTTAGGCAGTTTAAAGTGAATTAGGGGTATTTGTTTTAGCAAAACTTAAATGAGAAGCTGCGGTTGAACAGCATTTATACAGAGGTGTAAATATTCTAAATTTTTTGCTGTTTTCCTGTTGACCCATTTGAAATGTTTCTATAATATGCGCTCCGTTCCTTCGGGACACAATTCCCCCTTAGCTCAGCTGGTTAGAGCGACGGACTGTTAATCCGCAGGTCCTCCGTTCAAGTCGGAGAGGGGGAGCCAAATTCGAAAGGCCACGTTAATACGTGGCCTTTTTCTTTTTGGCTTTTTTATTTGTGTTTAATTTTCTTATCAAAGTAATTGCTTGTTTATCAACCAGTTACTATAAAATCACATTGTGTCCAATTGAAAAGACGGTATAGTGTATCGAATTCCACTGAACTCTATTCAATATGATCCATTCCTCTTTTGTGCTCGCTTGGTGGGCTCGTTTAAAAGTTCCTGTTATTGCTGCGCTAATCGCCATTGGTTTGGCTGTAATTGATGATTGGGTTAGAGAGGCGCTTATCTTTCAGCATGAGCTGATTGCTGATGGAGAGTTTTGGCGCTTATTTACTGGGCATTGGCTGCATAGCAATATTTATCATTTGGGGCTTAATGTTGCTGGAATGCTGATTATTTGGATTATCTTTTGGGATATTGGTAATACCCGATGGCATTGGATATTTTTGTTAGCGCCAATTGTTTTCACTGGGCTTCTTTTGTGGCTTTTCAACCCAGAGTTGCACCGGTATGTTGGGTTATCTGGCGCACTTCATGGCTCTATTATCGCCTTTGGAATTGCCGACATTCAGAAAAACCGCTTAACTTCGGTCGGGTTAATAATTGGTGTTGCGATTAAGTTGATTTACGAGCAGTGGGCAGGAGGTTCGGAAAGTTTGGAATCTCTAATCGCTGCTAAAGTGGCCGTTGACGCTCATTTGTGGGGAGCCATATCTGGTATTCCGTGTGGATTATGGTTTTTATTTTCACCTAGTGAACGTAGCGCTGAGCTTGAGCGTAATCAAACATCTAATAATGCTCGCTCGGGCTAAGTAAGGAGTAACGGCTTAGCGTGAAAAACTACGATGTTATTATTGTTGGTGGCGGAGCCGCAGGTTTATTTGCAGGGATTACAGCGGCAAAAAGGAAAAAATCCGTATTAATTGTTGAGCAAGCCAATCAAGTAGGTAGAAAAATTTTAATGTCTGGTGGTGGGCGCTGTAATTTCACCAATATGTATACAGAGCCAGAAAACTTTATTTCTGCTAACCCTCACTTTTGTAAATCGGCGCTTAGCCAATACTCTCAATGGGACTTTATTGATTTGGTCGCTCGCAATGGAGTGGCTTATCACGAAAAGACATTGGGTCAGTTGTTTTGTGACAATAGTGCTAAAGAAATTGTTAACTTGTTATTGTCGCAATGCTCAAAGTTTGGTGTTGAAGTTAAAACAAAATCGAAAGTAGATAACATTCAAAAGATCGAAAATGGTTTTAACTGCTTAGTGAACGGAACAAAGGTTTTCTCCTCATCTTTAATTGTAGCAACCGGCGGGTTAAGCATTCCGTCAATGGGGCCACATGGATGGGGATACGAATTCGCAAAATCGCTAGGCTTACCTATAAAGCCAACATCAGCTGCATTGGTTCCCTTTGTTATGAGCTCTGATTGGCAAACTCAAATGAAAGAATTATCGGGATCTTCGCTCAATGCCCGAGTGAGTACGGATAACCAATCATTTTTAGAAGGACTCCTTTTTACTCACCGTGGGCTAAGCGGCCCCTCAATTTTGCAAATTTCTTCCTATTGGAAACCTGGTACATCTATTGAGATTGATTTATGTCCTGATTATGATTTATTAACATGGCTTTTAGAACAAAAACAAAGCTCTCCAAAAGTTAGTTTAAAAAATATTCTAAGCCAACACTTATCCAAAAAATTAGCGATTATCTGGTTAACTCATGCGCTACTATTTAAATTGGCTAATCAAAAATTACTCGAGCAAACCATCGGGCAATGTAACGATTCGTTTTTGCAAGAGTTGGCGCTAAGCTTAAATCAATTTATGATTAAACCTGATAGTACTGAGGGTTATAAAACCGCGGAAGTTACGCTAGGTGGTGTTGATACCGATGTTTTATCTTCTAAAACTATGATGGTTAAGTCTGTTCCTGGTCTATTCTTTATCGGCGAGGTAGTTGATGTGACAGGGCATTTAGGTGGATTTAATTTTCAGTGGGCATGGTCCTCAGGTTTTGTTGCAGGACAAAATGTTTGATTTAAGTAATAAAATATCAGTTAAATTGATTTTAAAACGTTAAAAGTTTAGAGGTTAAGTTGAAAAAAATACTTTTAATCATCATGTTTTTATTGGCATTAAGTTGTGTTGTAGCAAACGAACAAGCCGAATCAAACGTGATTTTAAATAACGATGAAGCGAATACGTTATTTGAAAGCTTTCAAAATCAGTTGTTTCAAGTAAGAACTATCAATAAGGAGTCTGGAAGCAAAGCATCGATTGGCTCAGCATTTTCAGTCCACTCTGAAGGTCCTTTACGCCTGTTAGCCACTAACTACCATGTGGTTTCACACATGTTGTTGCATCCTGAAAAATACCAACTAGAAGTTATCGACTTTAAACAAAACATTCACCCGATAGAAATAGTATCAATCGATGTGGTCAATGACTTAGCTTTAGTAAAATTAACCCAAAGCCAAGAGGGCGCTTTGTCTGGTTTGATTTTGTCAACTGAAACGCCGAGGCAAGGACAAGAGATATACTCTTTGGGTAACCCAAGAGACTTAGGCATGACCGTTGTACCCGGTACATATAATGGTCACACGGCACATTCATTTTACCAGCGAGTTTTATTTTCAGGATCGATTAATCCTGGTATGAGTGGGGGCCCTGTTCTAAATAAACAGGGGCATGTTGTTGGGGTGAATGTTGCTACCTCGGGTAATCAAATCAGCTTCTTAATTCCGGTCGTAAAACTAAAAAATCTTATCGAACAATTTGTAGATGAAGCCACGGTAGCGAAAAACTTTACAGCGGTTGCAAATCACCAATTGAAAGGGAATCAGCAACAATTGATGAGTAGAATCATGCAAACTGAGTGGAATTTGTCTTCGCTAGGGCCTTACCAAGTAGCCGGTGAAATTGCAGACTTTATGAGTTGTTGGGGCGAATCTGAGCAATCGAGCAAAAAGGCCTATCGTCAAGTTTTTAAACGTTGTAAGAACTCTGAATACATCTATATTTCACCCGATTTTTATACCGGAACTATCGAAATGGAATTTTACTGGTATCAAAATTTGTCGCTGACAGAGCATCAATTTTATCGAATGTTAACAGATTCGTTTGCTGGAGCTGCTGCCGGAAATCGAGCTAATGAAGATAATGTTCATGAATTTAATTGCACCAATCGCTTTATCAGAGGCGTTCATTCTGTTGACAATGAAAACGACAATATTCATAAAACCGTTTATTGCGTTAGAGAGTATAAACAATTTTCACAACTATTTGATGTGCTTTTTATTTCAGCCAGTATTAATGATCCTCAAAACAGTTTAATTAAACATTATACGTTGTCGGGCGTTTCTCAAGAGATGGCGCAAGCGTTTCTAACAGAATTTTTGGAGCGCATGCCATGAGAATTGTTTTAGAAGAAGTTAATCGAAACAAGAAGGTGTTACAAAGACATCGATTTTCTCTTGCTGAACAGAATGAATCTCAATCCAAGTCAAATATTTCAATTGGTCGAGCGCTCGATAACGACTTGATCCTTAATGAACCGCATGTGTCGCCGCA